>JBOHZW010000284.1:0-18895 GCA_050738715.1 Steroidobacteraceae bacterium
GTCGAGCGTCATGACCAGCACCGGACACTGCGCAGCTTGCGCGCGGGCGATGAGCTCGGAATTGAAACCGCGATCCTTCATCAGGTACAACTGGAACCAGAATGGCGCCGCGCTGGCGCCGCGCACGTCCTCGATCGATCCGATCGAGACGGTGCTGAGACAGAACGGGATGCCCGCAGCCGCCGCTGCGCGCGCCCCGCAGATTTCCCCGTCGCGATGGAAGAGTCCTGCCAGGCCTGTGGGTGCAATGGCAAGCGGCATCGCGCAGGGCTGCCCGGCCATCGTCGTCGTGGTCGAGATCGTCGACACATCGACCATGACGCGCTGGCGCAGCCGCACGGCCTCGAGATCGCTCCGGTTCCAGCGCAGCGTCAGCTCGTCGTACGACCCACGATCGACATAGTCGAACAGCGCGCGCGGTACGCGCCGTCGCGCCTCCGTGCGCAGGTCCGCGATGCTGTTGCGCACCGTCATGCGTGCACCGTCATACGGGCACCCTCATGTGCGCGATACGTCGACGATCGTGTTGCGCAGCTCGCCGATGCGGTCGATACGCGACACGACCAGGTCGCCGCCCTTCAGCCCGCGCGGCGGGTCCATCGCAAAGCCTACGCCGCTAGGCGTTCCGGTTAAGATGACGTCAGCAGGTTCGAGCGTTAATCCTGCCGACAGCGATGCGATGATCGTCGGGACGTCGAAGATCATCTGCGCCACGGTCGAGCGCTGCCGCTCTTCGCCGTTCACGCTGAGCGAGAGTTCGAGCGTGGACACCTCACCGATCTCGGCGCGATCGACGATGCACGGCCCGAGCGGGCAGCTGCCGTCGAGCGACTTGCCCTTGAACCATTGCACGTGTCGCTTCTGCAGGTCACGGGCCGTGAAATCATTGGCCACCGTGTAGCCGAACACATGCTCGAGCGCGTTGGCCTCGGCAATATCACGGCCGCCGCGACCGATGATGACGGCCAGCTCCACTTCGTAGTCGAACAGCGTCGTCAACCGCGGATCGAGCCGCACATCGCCCTTCGGGCTGTTCACCGTGCCGGTGGCCTTCGTGAAGAACTGCGGCACTTCGGGAATGCGGGCCTGCTTGCCGGCCGCGGCGTACCCTTCCTTGACGTGGTCGAGGTAGTTTCGGCCGACGCAAAAGACATTGCGCACCGGCACCGGGATCGGGGCGAGGAAATACAAAAGCGTCGCATCGCGCCACGCGTCGCTGAGCTCCTCGCTGCGCGCGGCGATGCGCGCGAGCGCCGCGTTCGTAGCATCACCGCCGCGGATGATGGCGAGCATGCTGCTGAAGTCGGCCGCCTCATTGATGCGCCGGCCGGCTGCGGCCAGTTCGAGCACCCTGCCCTCGCGCCACAGGCCGGTCAGCGTGCGTTCTCCGTCACTGCAACTCACCAGTTTCATCGTTGCTTAACTCCGCTGGTAAAGATCCACATATTGCTCGCGCAAGCTGGCCTTCTGCACCTTTCCCAAGGCGTTGCGGGGCAGTTCGCTGACGAACAACACCCGTTTCGGGCATTTGTAGCCGGCGAGCCGCTCCTTGAGTCGCGCAATGATCGATTCCGCCGACAGTGGAATTCTCGCCACGACGGCGGCCGTTACGCCTTCGCCGAAATCGGGATGCGCCACGCCGAATACCGCCGATTCCACCACGCCGGCGATTGCGTCGAGTTCGCCCTCGACTTCGCGCGGGTAGACATTGAATCCGCCGCTGATGACCAGATCCTTGCTGCGGCCGACGATGTGCAGGTAGCCGCGCGCATCGAAGAACCCCAGGTCACCGCTGATGAAAAATCCGTCGTCGCGGAATTCGGCGCGAGTCCGGTCGGGCATGCGCCAGTAACCGGCAAAGACGTTCGGACCCCTGATCTCGATCATGCCGACTTCGCCGACCGGCAGAGTCGCGCCGCTGTCGGCATCGACCACGCGCACGGACACACCCGGCAACGGCCGTCCCACGGTGCCCGGCACGCGCTCGCCACCGTAGGGGTTCGACGTGTTGACGCCGGTCTCGCTCATGCCGTACCGCTCGAGCAGCGCGTGGCCCGTACGCTCGAGCCACTCGCGATGCGTGTCGGGCTGCAGCGGTGCGGAGCCGGAGATGAACAGCCGTACCGGCGCCGCCAGCTCGCGATTGATCCGTCGGTCCTGCAGAAGGCGCACGTAGTGCGTTGGCACGCCCATTAATATCGTGGCCGCCGGCAGGTTGCCGATGACCGCCTGCGTGTCGAAAGCCGGCAGCAGGATCAGCGAGGCGCCGGCCGCGAGCGTGACATTCACCGCGATGAAAAGCCCATGGATGTGGAACAGCGGCAAGGCATGCAGCAGCACGTCCTGCGCCGTAAATCGCCAGCATGCTTTGAGTCCGAAAGCGTTCGCGGCCAGGTTTCCATGCGTCAGCATCGCTCCCTTGGCGCGTCCCGTCGTGCCCGAGGTGTAGATGATCGCGGCAAGATCCTCGTCATCGCGCACGGCGGCAGCGCAATCGCGCGGGACCCGATCGGCACGGCTGGCCAGTGTTCCGCCCGGCTCGGTACCACCAAGCGTCAGCACGTGTGCGACCCCGAGCTTGCGTGCCACCGGCAGGATTGTGGCGTGCCTGCCCGGCGCGCAAACGACGACGCGCGGCTGGGCGTCGCCGATGTAGTACTCGAGCTCCGCGATGGTGTAGGCGGTGTTGAGCGGGACGAACACGGCGCCGGCGCGCAAGCTGCCAAGATAAAGCATGATCATCTCGGCGCTCTTGTCCGCCTGCACCAGCACACGATCGCCGGGCGTCACGCCGAGATCGAGCAGCGCGTTCGCGTACTGCGCGCTGCGCGCATGCAGCGCGGCGTAGCTGATCACCCCGCTCCCTGCCTGCCTGCCGAATGGGCGAGCGGCATCGACGGGCTCGCACAGGCGCGCGTAGAGATTGCCGTTCACGTTGCGGTCGAAACTCCGGCTGCGCGCTGCTTGGCCTCGCGGCGGCGCGCGGACAGCACCCGCTCGGTGTAGCCGTTGGGTTGCTCGCCTCCCTTGAACACGAGTTCGCAGGCCGCCTGGAATGCGAGGCTTCGGCCGAAGTCCGGCGCCATCGGCCGGTAGCCGGGCTCACCGTCATTCTGCCGGTCGACGATCACGGCCATGTGGCGCAACACCTCGAGCACCTGTTCGCGCGTGCATACGCCGTGCAACAGCCAGTTGGCGATGTGCTGGCTCGAGATACGGAGCGTTGCGCGATCTTCCATCAATCCCACGTCGTGGATGTCGGGCACCTTCGAACAGCCGACCCCCAATTCCACCCAGCGAACGACGTATCCGAGGATGCCCTGCGCGTTGTTGTTCAGTTCATTTTCGATATCGGCGGCGCTCCAGGAGCGTGACGATGCCAGCGGCGGCGTCAGCAGGTCGTCCAGCGTGGCGCCCGGGCGCGTGCGCAACGAGCGCTGCACCGCCGCGACGTCGACCGCGTGGTAGTGCAAAGCGTGCAATGTCGCCGCGGTTGGCGACGGCACCCATGCCGTGCTCGCGCCCGAGCGCGGGTGTGCAATCTTTGCGCGCAGCATATCGGCCATGCGGTCGGGCATCGCCCACATGCCCTTGCCGATCTGCGCGCGGCCGGACAGCCCGCAGCGCAGGCCAACGTCGACATTCGCGCGCTCGTACGCGTCGAGCCAGGTGGCATTGCGAATATCGGCCTTGCGCAGCATCGCGCCCGCGGCCATCGAGGTGTGCAGCTCATCTCCGGTGCGATCGAGAAAACCGGTGTTGATGAATACGACTCGTTCACGCGCGGCACGGATGCACTCGAACAGATTGAGCGTCGTGCGCCGCTCTTCGTCCATGATGCCCATTTTCAGCGTGTTGCGCTCCAGCCCCAACATCCGCTCGATGCGCTCGAACAGGCGCACGGCCAGCGCGACTTCTTCTGGCCCATGGAGCTTCGGCTTGACGATGTAGATCGAGCCGCTGCGGCTGTTGCGCACGAGCGCGGCGGGTCCGGCACTGGCGCTTGCACTTTTGCTGGCGCCGTTGCGCAAGTCATGCAGGCCGATCAGCGCGCATACGGTCGCATCGATCATCGTTTCAGGCACGGCGTGGCCGTCGATGCGCAGCATCTCGCTCATCATGTGGTGACCGACATTGCGCACCAGCAAAAGGCTTCGGCCCGCGAGCCGCAGCTCGCTCCCATCCGGCGCCGTGTAGAGGCGATCAGGATTCAGGCGGCGCGTGACGTGGCTACCGCCCTTCGGAAATTCCGCGACCAGCGTGCCGCGCATCAGGCCGAGCCAGTTGCGGTAGGCCGCGACCTTGTCGGCGCCATCGACTGCGGCCACGGAATCCTCGAGATCCTGGATTGTCGTCAGCGCCGCTTCCAGCACCAGGTCGCTGATCCCGGCGGAATCGTTGCGCCCGATCGGATGCTCGCGGTCGACGTGGATTTCGACGTGCAACCCGTGGTGGCGCAACAGCACGACCGTGGGACTTGCTGCTTCGCCCTGGAAACCGACGAACGCTGCAGGTTGCTGCAATGGCACGTCCGCACCCGCAGAGGTGACAAGTAGCCGTCCAGCCGCGATGCGGAGACCGGTCGCGTTGAGGTGCGAGCCGACCGCCAGCGGAAAATAGTCATCGAGAAAGGCGCGGCCATAGTTGACGACGCGCTGGCCTCGAACGGCGTTGTAACGGTCGCCGCGAGCGGCGCCGTCGGCATCGGAGATGACATCGGTTCCGTAAAGCCCGTCATACAGGCTTCCCCAACGAGCGTTGGCTGCGTTGAGCGCGTAGCGTGCGTTACTCACCGGCACGACCAGTTGCGGGCCGGCAAGCATGGCGATTTCCGCGTCGACTCGCTCGGTGCCGATGGAAAACGCAGCGCCTTCCTCGACGATATAGCCGATCTCGCGCAACAGCGCTGCGTAGCGCGGGCCGTAGCCGGCCGCGCCGGGATACTGCCGATGCCAGGCATCGATGCGTGCCTGCAATGCATCGCGCCTGGCAAGCAGTGCGGCGTTCAGTGGCGCGAGCTCTCGCAACAGCGCCTCGAGCGAGTGCCAGAAATCTTCGGTCACGATGCCGGTGCCGGGCATCACTTCGCGCTCGATGAAATCCCGCAGCAGCGGATCGACTTCGAAGCCAGCCGCCAACGGCGTTGCGCTCACCGGGCCTGCACCAGCGATGCGTACTCCGCGTGGCGAGCGACGAAGCTGACGATGAAGGGGCATACCGGCACGATGCGCTCGCCACGGCTGCGGATCAGGTCAAGAGTCTCGCGCACGAGGCGCGTGCCGAGCCCGCGGCCGCCCAGCGCCGGCGGCACCTCGGCGTGCAGTAGTTGCAGCACATTGCCGCTGCGACGATAAGCGATGAAGGCCATGCCTGCCGGCGTTGCGAGTTCAAAACGATGTCCTGCCACGTTGTCGACCAGCGTTTCGGGCACGATCCCTCCTGTAAGATGACACGCGTGAGCGACGCCGAAATCGAAGCTCTTGCCTTGAGCCTGCAGATAGCGCTGCGCAGCGTGCTTTGCAGCCTGCCGTTCGCCATTGCTGTCGCGTGGCTGCTGACGCGCCGCCGGTTCGCTGGACGCTCGCTGCTCGATGCGTTCGTCCACCTGCCGATGGTACTGCCCCCGGTCATGATCGGCTACGTCCTGTTGTTACTGTTCGGCGTGCGCGGTCCGATCGGCCATTGGCTGCATGAGCAGTTCGGCGTCCGCCTGGCGTTCACAACGGCTGGCGCGGCGCTTGCGACCGCCGTCATGACCTTTCCGCTGATGGTGCGTTCGATCCGCCTCGCGCTCGAGCATGTCGACCGCGGCCTCGAGGACGCGGCCCGCAACCTCGGCGCAGGCGCGCTGGATCGCTTTGCCAGCGTCACACTGCCGTTGATGGCCCCAGGCATCCTCGCCGGCGTGGTGACCGCATTCGTCGCCAGCCTCGGCGAATTCGGCGCAGTCATCACGTTCGCCGGCAATGTCCCCGGTGAAACGCGCACGCTCCCGATTGCGTTGTACTCCGCACTGCAGACCCCCGCTGGCGACAACGAAGCGGCGCGCATTGCACTGATCAGTTTCGCGCTGGGACTCGCCGGCCTCATTGCTTCGGAGTTGCTGGCGCGCCGGCTCCGACGGCGCCTGGGTCGCTGAGCATGCTGCAGGCATGCATGCGGTTTAAGCGCGCGGACTTTTCGGTCGATGCGGTTTTCGATGCGCCGACGCCGGGCATCACTGCCCTGTTCGGAAAGTCCGGGGCCGGCAAGAGCACGCTGATGCACATGCTTGCCGGGCTCGTTGAGCCCGACAGCGGCACGATCACGCTAGACGGCGAAGCACTGTTCGATTCAGTGCGCGGGATCGATCAACCCGCTGAAACCCGCCGCCTCGCCTGCGTGTTCCAGGACCTGCGCTTGTTTCCGCATCTCGACGTGCGCGCAAATCTGCGGTACGGATTGCGTCGCGCGCATGCCAGCGCATCGCCAATCGCCTTCGATCGCATCGTGGCGCTCCTCGATCTCGAGCCTTTGCTGCATCGACGCTGCTGGCAACTCTCTGGCGGCGAACGCCAGCGCGTCGCGCTCGGCCGCGCACTGCTGGCGCAGCCGCGCCTGCTACTGCTCGATGAACCACTGTCCGCGTTGGATGCGCCGCGGCGCGCCGAGGTGCTGCCATATCTCGAACGGCTGCGCGATGAACTGGCGCTGCCGATGATCCTCATCACGCATCAGTTCGAGGATGTCGTGCGGCTCGCCACGCACGTCGTACTCGTCGACAACGGCCGCGTGCTCGCGCAGGGCGAATTGCCCGCGCTCAGCCTCGGCACCGAGTTGCGCGCGTTGCTCGGCGCCGATGCGAGTGGCGCCGTGGTCGAAGGACGAGTGGACTCCATCGATGCCGCCTCCGGCCTTGCGCGTGTCGCCCTTGGCAGCGGCCACCTGCTGGTGCCGGGCGATGGGTTGCGCGCGGGCAGCACGGTGCGCGTGCAACTGCTGGCGCGTGACCTGATTCTCGCCACCGAACCGCCGCGGGCCTTGAGCGTGCGCAACCAGTTGCGCGGTACGATCATCGCGTTGGCGGCCGATCCCCCGCACAACGTGCTGGTGCATGTCGATGCCGGCGGAGCGCAACTGGTCTCACGCATCACCGCAGCGGCCGCGCAAGAATTGCAGCTTCATCCAGGAACCGCGCTGTGGGTGCTGGTGAAATCCGTTTCATTGCGCGGCCACGCACTCTAGCGTGAAACTGAATTGAGGCCGAACCCCGCGGCGCGCTATGCTGGAAGCCAATGCCAACCCGATCACGCCTGCACGTTCCGGCACCGCCCGCCCGCCCTGGCCAGCCGCCTGATTTCAGCTACCTGCAGCTGTCACCGGCCGGCGCCGTGGCGCGGCCCGAAATCACCGCTTCGTGGCGCGATTCAATGGCGGCGGCAACCGGCCTGATACGCGTACTTGACGATGCGCATCGCGCGGTCGGCCCGTGGAATCCGCGGCTGGAAGCCGCCGACCTGCAGGTCGGGCTGCGCCACATGCTGCTGACGCGCCTGTACGACGATCGCATGGTGCGCTCGCAACGCCAGGGCAAGCTCTCCTTCTATATGAAGTCGACGGGCGAGGAAGCCGTGTCAGTTGCCGCTGGCATGGCCCTGCAGCCAGGCGACATGCTGTTTCCCGGGTATCGCAACCAGGGCCTGCAGGTGGTGCGCGGCCGTCCGTTGGTCGACCTGATGTGCCAGCTGTTGTCGAACACGCGCGACATGTGCAAGGGCAGGCAATTGCCGGTGATGTACCACTCCGCCGCGGCCAACCTGTTCTCGATTTCGGGCAATCTCGCCACGCAGTTTCCCCAGGCGGTGGGCTGGGCAATGGCGGCCGCGATCAAGGGCGAAGAACACCTCGCTGCAACGTGGACCGGCGAGGGCAGCACCGCCGAGGCCGATTTCCACCACGCGCTGCTATTCGCTTCCGTGTACCGCGCGCCGGTGATCCTCAATGTCGTCAATAACCAGTGGGCGATTTCGACATTCCAGGGCACGGCCGGCGGCGAGCAGAACTCCTTCGCGGCACGCGGACCGGCCTACGGCTTGCCGGGCCTGCGCGTCGATGGCAACGATTTTCTCGCCGTGTATGCCGCGACGCGCTGGGCCGCGGATCGCGCCCGCACCGGCAACGGCGGCACGCTGATCGAACTCGTGACGTACCGCGCCGGCGCGCATTCGACCAGCGATGATCCGACGCGCTATCGACCGAAGAATGAACCGGAAGCATGGCCGCTCGGCGATCCGATCGAACGACTGAAGCAGCACTTGATTGCGCTCGGTGAATGGTCGGATGCCCGCCACACAGCGCTCAGCGAAGAACTCGATGCTCAAGTGGCCTCCGCCTGGCAGGCGGCGATCAAGTTCGGAACCTTGACCGATGGTCCGCGCCTCGATCGCGACCTGATGTTCGACGACGTTTTCAAGGACCTGCCCGAACACTTGCGCCGCGAGCGCGAACTGCTGCGCGCCGAGATCGCGGCTGCGGACTGAAGCGCGCTCATCATGGCCAAGATGAACATGATCCAGGCGCTCAATTCCGCCATGGACATCGCCATGGGACGCGATCCGTCCGTCGTGGTGCTGGGGCAAGACGTGGGCTTCTTCGGCGGAGTCTTCCGTTGCACCGACGGCTTGCAGCGCAAGTACGGCGAGCATCGCGTGCTCGACACACCGATTGCGGAAGGCGGCATCATCGCCGCCGCGATCGGGATGGGTGTGAACGGGCTGCGGCCGGTGGCCGAGGTGCAGTTCGCCGATTACGTGTATCCGGCTTACGACCAGATCGTCAGTGAGCTGGCGCGCCTCCGTTACCGCAGTGCCGGGGATTTCTTCGCACCGGTCACGGTGCGCATGCCCTGCGGCGGCGGTATCCGCGGCGGGCAGACGCATTCGCAAAGCCCCGAAGTGCTGTTCGCGCACGTCTGCGGTCTCAAGGTCGCGATGCCCTCGAACCCTTACGATGCCAAGGGATTGCTGATCGCCGCGATCGAGGATGACGACCCGGTGATCCTGCTCGAGCCCAAACGCTTGTACAACGGTCCCTTCGATGGCGATCCCAACAAGCCGGCAGTGCCGTGGAGCACGCACGCGAAGGGCGAGGTGCCTGCCGATCACTACACAGTGCCCTTCGGCCGCGCCGAAATCGTGCGCGCCGGCAAGCAGGTCACGATCATCGCCTACGGCACAATGGTGCATGTGGCCGAAGCCGCGGCGCAGGCGCTGAAACTTGATGCGGAGATCATCGATGTGCGCAGCCTCGTGCCACTCGATGTCGACACGCTGTGCAACTCGGTGTGCAAGACCGGCCGCTGCGTGATTGCGCACGAGGCAACCCGCTTCGCCGGCTTCGGCGCCGAGCTCGCCGCTACGGTCATGGAGCATTGCTTCTGGAACCTGGAGGCGCCGATCCAGCGCGTTGCAGGCTGGAACACGCCCTACCCGCACGCCTTCGAATGGGAGTATTTTCCGGGCCAGGCGCGCGTCGCGCTGGCGTTGAAAGCGGTCATGGAGCCCCGATGAGCGTGCATGTGTTCAAGCTGCCAGACCTTGGCGAAGGCACCGTCTCGGCCGAAGTCGTCAACTGGCTCGTCAAGCCAGGCGACGTGTTGAAGGAAGACCAGCCGCTGGTCGAGATGTCTACCGATAAGGCGGTGGTCGAGATTCCGTCGCCCGTCAGCGGCCGTGTGCTCACAGTCAATGGCAAGCCCGGAGATGTCATCGCAGTCGGCGCCGAACTCGCGACATTTGATACCACAGCGAACGCGTCTGCCGCAGCCTCGCCACCGTCACCGTCGCTGGCGGCGGCATCAGCGGCGGCGAAATCGGCAATGCCGGCGCCACAGCCCGCAGTAGGCACAGCCGGCGACGGCTCGTCGCAGGTGCGAGCTTCGCCCGCGACACGACGTCGCGCGCAGGAAGCAGGCCTCGACCTCGCGAGCGTGCCGGGCTCCGGCACGAGTGGACGCATCACGCCGGAAGACCTGCAAAGCGCGCTGTCGGCGCGCAACGACGGCGCACGCGCGCCCGTGCCAGCGCCGGTCGCAAGCGCAGCAGCTGCCAAGGGCGATGTCCAGGAAATCCCGATCATCGGCATCCGGCGCGTCGTTGCGCAACGCATGACCGAGTCGGCGCGCAGCATTCCGCATTTTTCGTACGTGGAGGAAGTGGATATCTCGGCGTTGCATGCAATGCGCGAGCACCTCAACGCCACCGCGCCGAAAGGCTCCGCTCCGCTCAGTTACCTGCCGTACATCGTCGCGGCGCTGGTGCGGGCGCTGCAACGCTACCCGCAGTGCAATGCCCACTACGATGCCGCGCGCGAAATGGTGCTGCGCTATCGCTCGGTGCACGTCGGCATCGCCACGCAGACTACCGAGGGCCTGAAGGTCCCGGTGGTGCGCAACGCGGATCAGTTGAAACTGCGCGCGCTGGCCGCGGAGATCAATCGCGTCACGAGCGCGGCGCGCGACCGTTCCGCGAAGCGCGAGGAACTCAGCGGCTCGACGATTACGGTCACGAGCCTCGGCAAGCTCGGCGGCATCGCCAGCACGCCGATCATCAACATGCCCGAGGTCGCGATCATCGGCATCAATCGCGCGGTCGAGAGGCCGATGGTGGTGGCAGGCGCGATCGCGGTGCGGCGGATGATGAACCTGTCATCGTCATTCGATCATCGCTTCGTCGATGGTGCCGATGCCGCGGGACTCATCCAGTCGCTGCGCGACCTGCTCGAGCATCCGGCGACGATTTTTATGCCGGAGTAACGCCAGGCCCTAGCCGGCCTCGAGCCGCGGGCTCGCGTGCGTGAACGCCTGCACGCAGCCGATCAGCGCCGGGTATTTCGCCGTAATCACGTACACCGGAATCGCGGTCAGGAATCCGCGGAAGCGTCCCTTGGCTTCGAAGCAGGGACGGAACGGGGACACGGCAAAATATTCGCCCAGGCGAGGCACGATGCCGCCGCCAATGTAGACGCCGCCGCGCGCGCCGATCGTCAGCGCAAGATTGCCGGCGACATTGCCGAGCCATCCGCAGAACAACTGCACCGTCTCCCGACACCGCGGATCATTGCCGCCGAGCGCGCGGCTGGTAATCTCGCCGGCATTGAGCGGATCGGCAGCAATGCCGTCCAGGTCCGCCAGCGTGCGATACAGCAGCTCGAGCCCGTCGCCGCACAACACTCTTTCGGCCGACACATGCTTGTAGCGGCGATGGAGCGTTGTGACTACGGCCATCTCGCGCGGCTCTACCGCCGGCAACGTGGCGTGTCCGCCCTCACCCTGCAACGCGAGCCAGCGATTCTTGTCGGCGCGCAGAAGTCCCGAGACGCCAAGGCCGGTGCCTGGGCCTATAACTGCGATCGGCGCATCCGCCAGTGGCGCGGCGCCGCCGACCTGGTAGCGTTCGGCGGCACTCAGGCGCGGCACCGACAGGGCGAGCGCCGTGAAGTCGTTGAGAAAGATGAGCTGCCTGAGCTTGAGCGTGCGCCGGGTTACGGCGGCGGAAAAATCCCAGCCGTTGTTGGTCAGCGCAATGCGATCCTCGAGCAGCGGGCCGGCCACCGCGAATGCGCCGATCTTCGGCATCGGCACGGCGCCGGCCGCGCGCAGGCCCTGCAGGAACTGGGTGGCAGCCGCGGCGGGTCCGTCGAAATCGGCGCACTTGAGCACTTGTTCGGCGTGCAACGCATCGCGATACCAGACGCCGAAGCGCGCGTTCGTGCCACCGATGTCGGCGACCAGCAGGGAGGCATCGGCCGCAGGCTTGAGCTTCGCGGCGCTCATGTCAACGATCCCCTGGGCGGAGTACAGGCCCTAGAACATCGAGTTGTCATTGGCGGATTTTTCCGGGATGTCCTGGAGCACATCCCAATGCTCGACGATCTTGCCGTGCTCGACGCGGAAGATGTCGACCGCCGCCTGCCCCGAGCCGCGATCGCGGTCGGCATTTGTCGGCACATAGCGCGAATGCACGGCCACGAGGTCACCCTGCGCGACGGTGCGTTTCACTTCCTGGTGCAACTGCGGATACAGCTCGTGCGTGTATTTCGTCAGCGCGCGCACCGCGCCGTCCACGCCATCGGGGACGTTCGGGTTGTGCTGTCGGTAACTGCCGCCGACATACAGCCTGAAAGCCTGCTCGACTTCGTGCTTGTTGAAAACCGTGTCGAGGAAGGCGAGTACGACGGCGGCGTTCTGCTGCGCGCGCATCGCGCGCAGCGCGCCGTTGCTGGCGCAGGAGGAAATCAGGCTCGACGCGGCGAGCACAGCCAACATCGGCGCGCCGATGCGCCGCGCGGGTCTGCCGCTTGCTTCCCTCCGGTCCACGGATCCGAGGATTACCCAATCACGCCGCACCCGCAAGCCCCCGGAGCAGCCGCAAGGCTGGCGACGCGGGCTCAGGCGCGCGCGGCTCCTGCGGGTTCGGGATGAAAATGATAACGGGCCATGCCGGCCAGCGCGCCATCCTTGTCCCAGCTCCATTCGGCGAAGGAGATTGCGCCGTCAGTATCAGCCGTCATGATCGTCGAGCAGCGTGTGCCGTAGCCCTCCCCATGGATGAACGCGCTCGAGAGCATGCGTTCCATCGCCAGGCTCACGCCTGTGCGCGGCAATTCCTCGTCGGCGGCCGGTTCGGCGTCGCGCAACAGGTCGAGCATCGCCGCGGCCTTGGGCAGGTCATCGAGGGCGGCCGCGAGTCTTGATTTGGCCTGCCGCACCTTGGGCCACGGCGTATCCAGCAGGTGATTCGACAGCGCGTAGACGCCGGGTTCGAGCGTGCGTGAAGCGCCGGTCGTGCTTTCGTAGATGCCGAGCTCGGAGCCATCGCTGCACAGGATGTTGAACGGATTGCAGCCCTTGCCCCGCCGGGAAATCTCGCGCAGGCCCTCGCCGGTGGACCAATCCGCTTCGAGGAAATCGGTGACGAGCTTGCCGCGGCTCGGCGCATCGGCGATGGCGACGGCCGGATCGCGATAATTCGTCAGCGCGGCAAAGCGCCCGCTGCGCGTCACGCCGAGCCAGGTGCCGCCCGCCTGCAGGTCACGACCGGCGAGGATGCCGGCTTCGCCCGGCCACCAATCGGCTTCCGCAGTGGGCCGGCCGAAGAACTCGTCGCGGTTGGCGGCCACGACGCAGGGAAAGTGCGGTTGCACTTGCCAAGCCACCAGGATCAAGCACATGACAAATCGCGCTCTACTTCGCCCGATCGTGGCGGCGTTGCTGCAAGAGCCACTCGTAGAGCTTCGGCTCGCCGTAGGCGGCATCCCAGACGTTGTGCCCGATATCGGGATACACCGACAGCTTCGCGTTGCCGCCGCAGGCGTTGATCGCAGCAATCATCGCCTTGTCGCCTTCGATCGGCACGGCATCATCGAGCGCCCCGTGGAAAGCCCAGATCGGCATGTTCTTCAACTTGCAGGCATCCCCGGGATCCCACCGCCCGCAGACCGGTGCAATGGCCGCGAAGCGCTCCGGATTCCGGCTGGCCCAGCCATAACTCCAGATGCCACCGAGGCTCAGCCCGGTCAGGTAGACACGGTCCTTGTCGATCGGCAGGCGCGCGAGCAGTTCATCGAGCATCGCGTTCAACGCGACCGGATCGAAAGTGGAGTCCGATGCCGATTGCGGTGATGCGACGATGAACGGGAAATCGGGGCGTGAGGCCACGAACTCCGGTGGACCGTGCGCCTTCACTTTCTCGAGATCATCGCCGGCCTCGCCGGAGCCGTGCAGGAAAATCAACAGCGGATAGCGCGTTTTGCCATGCGCCTGGAAACCGGAGGGCAGGAACAGCAGGAATTTTCCGCCGACGACTTGCGTGACCCTGGCCTCGTAGCCTTGCGGATGCTGGCCTTCGGCGAGAATCCACTTGTCCTGGGCGCAGCCCGCCAATGCGGAGCAGGCGGCGAGCGGCAAAAACCAATTCGGGATGCGCATGTGACGCAAGGTGCCATAATCGGCGCCCGAAGGTAAGCACCATGCATCGGATTCTTTTGCTGCTCGCGCTCATCGGGCCGTGCGTCCAGGCCGCCGACTCGCCGCGGCGCGTGACGCTGCACCTGCGACCCGAAGATGTAATCGCGACCGGCAACGAGTGGTTGTCGCTCCCCGATATCCGCGCCGCCGATGGTGCACTGATGACATTCAATGCGCTGTCGATGCGTGATCGCGGCCTGCTGCAGGCGACGGGTGAATCAGCGCGCCCGGTGCTCGAACCGTATTTCGAGGCGGACGGCAAGCCGCTGCCGTGGCGCGATCCGCAGTGGCAACTGCTCGAATACTGGATTCCGCAGGCGCAGCAGGCAATCGACGGACTCGAACTCACGCTGACCTATTGTGCACCGATCGGCTACCGCGCGGCCTTCGTGCGCCTGACCGCGACGAATCATCGCAACGCCGCCGTGCCGGTGACGCTGGGAATGAGGGCCTCATTCGGCCGGCTGAGCCTGGTCACCTACGTTCCCGTGGCGCTGCGCGGCGAGCGCACGGTGGGCCCGTCGCCGTGGGTGGAACCGGGCGAAGTATTCAGCTACATCACGCACGACACGCAGTTCGCGTGGGCACTCGTGCATCCGGGTTCGACCGCCACGACGACGATGCCCCCGCTCTCGCTCTCACCGGAAGCGAACGCGGCGCACGAGATCGTACTGCAGCCCGGTGAGAGCACCGAGGCGCTATACGTGCTGGCGCCAGGCGTCGAGGAGTTCAGCGCCGCGCACAATGCGCGCGCCTTGCGCGAAATGCTCGATCGCTCTGGGTCGGATGCCGTCATGGCGGCCGCTGCCGCGTGGTGCCGCGCGCACACGCGCACGACGGGCCGCGCCGACCTCGACATGCTGATGAACCGCAATTTCCTGTTCACGGCGCTGTATGCCTGGGGTCGTGCGATCGACACCGAACAGCTCGTCGGCGTCACTTCGCGCAGCCCGCGCTACTACGTTTCGGCTGCGTACTGGGACCGCGATGCGATGCTATGGAGTTTTCCGGCGCTGCTCGACATCGATCCGGCGCTGGCGCGCGACGCGCTCGAATACGCACTCACGCTGCAGCTGCGCAATGCCGGCACGCACAGCCGTTTCATCGATGGTGTCGTGCTCGAGGACGGATTCCAGCTCGATGAGGCGGTCGCGCCACTGGTTGCGCTCGGTGCGTACCTGCGCGCCACCGGCGATGTCGCATTCGTATCGGCGCACCGCGATGCGTTGCAGTTGTTGCGCGATCGCCTGCTCGGGCGCTACGACGCGGACACCGGACTCTATTCGTCGCTGCAGGATTCGCAGGACGAATTCCAGAAACTACCGTTCCTCACCTACGACAACGTGCTCAGCTGGCGCGCGCTGGTCGACCTGTCGGCGCTGTTCAACGCGCTGCACGACGGCGCGGTGGCGGCCGACCTGAAGCGCCGCGCTACGGCGTTGCATGCGGCGATCCTGGCGCGCATGGTGACGGACACTGCGCCCGGCGCTGGCGGCAGCATTTTCGCCGCGGCGACCGACGGCAAGAATTTCGCGACCACCGACATTCCGCCAGGGTCGCTGCTGAAACTGCCGACGCTCGGATTCATCGCCGAGGACGACGCGCTGTTCCGCCGCACCTTCGACTGGCTGCACTCGGCGAACTACAAGTATTCATTTTCCGGCACACGCTACGGCCTGCCAGGCAGTTACCGGTTGCCGTTTACCACGTCATGGGTCATCGCTGACGAGCTGCTGCTGAAGCGCTCGCACGATCGCGCGGCGGAAATCTTGCTCGCCAGTCCGTGGGATGGCGGCATCGTTTCGGAGGGCATCGATCCGGAAACCGCGCACATGGATTTCGCGGGGCGCGCCTTCGCGACGGCCGCGGGTTACGTGGCGCATGCAATCTGCGCTTCGGCCTGCCTCAAGCCGCCGGCTGCGGGCGCGGGCCACTGACCGCTAGCGGCCGCCCTTCCCGGCGGGAGCGAGCGCTTCGAAGCGCAGATCGATACCTGCCGAGTCGTTGTCGACGCCACGGCAACTCATGTGGTTGTCGATCGAGCGAGTCGTGAAGAACGGCAGCAACTCGACACGGAACTGCTCGACCAGTTCGCAGTCGCTGGCTTCGAGCGCCAGCGGCATGTGATCGCGCAGCACGACCTTGCGCCACACCGTGCTCGTATCGCCTGCGCTGCTGGCCGGCGACAGTGCATAGAAGCTCAGGCGCGCCTCGGCGCCCGGCGAAGGCCCGCTGGGCTCCTGGCAATGGGTATGGATCTTGATGTCGGCGCGCGCGCCGGCTTTCTTCAACAGGAGCCGCAGCTTCTCCTCGAGCCAGTCGCAGGAGTACGCGGAGTGGGTGCCGGTGAACGTGAACGTGTATTCATGCGGCTGCCATGTGCCGGTCGCTGCGGCCTCTGGCGCGGCAGCTTCGTCCGCGAGTGAAGCAACGGCCATGCACGATAGCAGTACGCCCGCCGCCCGCTTTCCGATTCGCATGCGCCACCCGCATTGACATCGTTGCCGTGCACACAATAGCATCATGTAAACGTTTACCATACGGTAAAGAAGAGAACAATGCGTATCGCGAACCCGCTCATTGCGTTGATATGCGTGCTGCCGTTGCAGGCCCTTGCCGCCGCTGCGCCAATGGCTTCGCCTGTTCCGTTGCACACGGGGCTTTACGACACACGCCTCGATGCGAAAGTCGACGCGCTGCTGAAGAAAATGACGCTCGAGGAAAAAATCGGGCAGCTCGCGCAATACTCGGCCGGCCAGGCCACCGGCCCCGGCACCGGGCGCACCGACTACAACGATATGCTCGCGCGCGGCCAGATCGGCGCTCTGTTCAATATCTCCACGGCGCGCGAAACCAACGCTTACCAGCACGTCGCGGTCGAGAAGTCCCGGCTCCACATCCCGGTGGTGTTCGGCCTTGATGTCATACATGGCTTCCGCACCGAATTCCCGATTCCACTGGGCCTCGCCTCGAGCTGGGATCCGCAGCTGGTCGAGCAGGCCGCGCGTGTCGCCGCTCGTGAAGCGTCTGCAACCGGTGTCCGCTGGACCTTCTCTCCGATGGTCGACATCGCCCGCGATGCGCGCTGGGGCCGCATGGCCGAGGGCGCCGGTGAAGATCCCTACCTGGGTTCGGCGATGGCAGCGGCGTACGTGCGCGGCTACCAGGGCGAGCGCCTCGATGCGAGCGATAGCATCGCGGCCTGCGCGAAGCACTACGTCGGCTACGGCGCGGCAGAAGGCGGACGCGACTACAACTCGACCGAGATCTCCGAGCACACGCTGCGCCAGTACTATCTGCCGCCCTTCCACGCCGCGGTCAATGCGGGTAGCGCCACGATCATGAGCGCGTTCAACTCTCTCAATGGCGTGCCCTCCTCCGCCAATCCGTTCACGCTGACGCAGGTGTTGCGTAACGAATGGGGGTTTCGCGGCGTCGTCGACAGCGACTGGACTTCAGTAGCCGAAGTGATGGCGCATGGCATCGCCAACGACGGGGCCACGGCGGCGAAGAAAGCATTTCTTGCCGGCGTGGACATGGATATGGCGAGCAGCCTCTACCACGACCATCTCGCAGAGCTGGTGCACAGCGGGCAAGTGTCCATGGCGCGCATCGATGAAGGAGCGCGGCGCGTGCTGCGGCTGAAATTTGCGTTGGGTCTGTTCGAGCATCCGTACGTCGATGAGTCGCAGGAAGCCGGCGCGATGCTGCGGCCCGACTACGTGACGCTGGCGCGCACGGCGGCCGAACGCTCGCTGGTGCTGCTGAAGAATGCGCCGGCCGCGAATGGCGCCGCGCTCTTGCCGCTTTCCGCCGACGTGCATGACATCGCGCTGATCGGTCCGCTGGCCGATGATTCGCCCAGCATGCTCGGGTCGTGGGCGGGCTTGGGGCGCGCTCAGGACGTGGCCTCGCTTCACGCCGCGTTGGCCGCGCGCGTCGGCGAGCAGCATCTGCTGCGCGCCCACGGCGCCGGCGTGCTCGATGGCACGGATGCCGATATCGCCACCGCAGTTGCCACTGCCGAAAAGGCCGATGTGACGATCCTCGCGCTCGGCGAGGATGCCGGCTCGATGACCGGCGAAGCGGCCTCACGCTCAACGCCGGTGTTGCCCGGACGGCAACAGGAGCTACTGGAGAAAATCGTGGCCACGGGCAAGCCCGTGGTGCTGATCCTGTTCAGCGGCCGCCCGTTGACACTGCCGTGGGCCTTCGAACATGTGCCCGCCGTCATTGCCGCCTGGTTCCCCGGAATCCAGGCAGGCCCCGCGCTCGTCAACACGCTGTATGGCGAATCGAATCCCAGCGGGCGCCTGGTCGTCAGTTGGCCACGCAGCGTTGGGCAGGAGCCTCTCTATTACAACGCGCTCAACACGGGCCGGCCGGCAGGCAATTTCGACCTGAGTAAGCCCGCGGTGGGCGGCGGCGATGACAAGTACGTTTCCCGTTATATCGACCAGCAGAACAGTGCGCAGTTTCCGTTTGGATTCGGCCTGTCCTACACGAGCTATGACTACGGTGCCGTCGAGTTGAGCGCCCATGAGCTCAGCGCCGATGCATTGAACCAGGCGTTGCAGGCCGGAGCGCGGGAGGCTGCGCCGGGCAAGGCGGCGCTGACCGCCACGGCCGAGGTGACCAACACCGGAAGCCGCCCCGGCACGGAAGTTGTGCAACTCTATGTATCGCTCCGCGGCACGAGCGTCGCGCAACCGGTGCGCGCTCTGGCCAGCTTCCAGCGCGTCGCGCTGGCCAGCGGTGAAACGAAGCGCGTAAGTTTCGATCTGGGGCCCGAGGCGTTCGCGCTCTGGGATGCGCAGCAGCATTTCAGCGCGGAGCCCGCCAGCGTCCGCGTGTGGATCAGCCAGGATGCAGCGCAGGGCAATCCAGCGC
>JBOHZW010000285.1:0-21643 GCA_050738715.1 Steroidobacteraceae bacterium
TGGCCCATCCGCGCCATGACGACTGCGCCATTGCGATCGTTCAAGTCCTTGCAGCGATGCGCGCGGGCGAGGTTGGCCTGCCAGCGCGGACGCAGGCCGTGTGCCGGATCGCACCACGCGATCAGCCGTTCGAATGCTTCGCGCCCGGTTCCGAAGGACAGCATGCGGCAGGTGTTGGCGCGCTCGCCGTCGAGTTGCACCAGGCGCGCGACGCAGCGCTGGCGATTGGCACCGATATTTTCGATTGCGTCCGGATCATTGCTGCGCACGATCTCGGCTTCCGC
Source organism: Steroidobacteraceae bacterium (assembly GCA_050738715.1). GTDB lineage: Bacteria > Pseudomonadota > Gammaproteobacteria > Steroidobacterales > Steroidobacteraceae > FEN-1191. The sequence continues at coordinate 285 of JBOHZW010000285.1, forward strand.
GGCGAGCACCTGTTCGAGTTCCGCGAGCAGCAGCGATTCCTCGCCGAGCACGCGTTCCAGGTGCAATCGGATCTGTTCGGGCTGGATGCCCATCAGCGTCAGCGCGGGGACGGGTGCGTGGCGACGGCCAGGTCGCGCTCGAGCTGCAACATGCGGTCCGCGATGCGGGCCGCTTTGACCGTGTACATCCCGGATTCCAGCGCCTTCGTTATGCGTTCGACGTGGCCGGCGTTGATGTCGGGCGTGGCCGCGATGACCGCCTGAAGGTTCGCGAGACTGCGTGCGGAGCCGGAAATGCTGAGGCTGTCCGCCTGCGCTGCGCCGGCACCGGCATTCGCTGCGCTCCCCGCAGGGGCGCCGCCGCGAACCGGATCGACCGCGCGCTTGCCGCCCTGGTCGACGGCACTGGCTTCGGTTCCCTTCACGTTCATGCTCACGGCTAATCTCCTTGCCTCACGGCTGATGTAACGGCCGCTTGCCGCGCGACTTTAGGCCATAGCCTGTCATAACGTTAGCTCGGCATACTGTGAGCTGCGTACGGTCGCTTCGACCACGCGCTGCGTGATCGTGTTTTGCACGCGGATTCGTTCGTCCGGCTTGCCATCCGCCAACGCGATGACCGTGACGCGGACTTCCATGCCGTCGGCGTGCGCCAGCAGCGTGAGCTGCTGGCCCCGATGGACGACGGCCGAGACCGACAGCGCATCGACATCGAGTGCTTCCCCCATGGACAGCGGCCGCCGCAGGCGTTGCCCGGCGAGCTGCGAAACGTCACTGACGTATCGGTTCGACAATCCCGGCAGGTGACGCACCACCGTGGTGAAATCGGCGGCGCTGGGCACGGTGTCGCGGGCGAGCGCGTGCTGCGCCACCAGCACCGGTGCATTCGTGGAAAGTGTCACGCCTATATATAGAGTCCACGGCGCTGACGATTCACAGCGCACGGCCACCGTCGTGTGTTCGCGCAGCTGCCCGTCGCCGGCGATCGCCGTACGCAGCGGAATCGTGCAGGCGCCCAGCTGCAAGCGCGAGTCCGGCGTGTCGGCCGCCGCGACCAGCTTTGCGCCGCCGCCGCTCCCCGCCGCTTCGCGTACCGCCGCTTCCGCGGCTTTCGCGATCGTGGCCGGCTGTTCGTAGTTCACCGCGGCGGCGTGCACGGTTTTCAGCGTCATCAGCGCTATCGCCGTGGCCGCGAAGCGGAAAAGAGCCCGGGTCTTGAGATTTTGCACGTCGTTGATCTCCGTCTTGACTGCACGGAGTGGAGCAAGCCTCGTGCCACCGGCAGTGTCGAAACACTGACGCTCAAGTACTGCATGCTGCGACCGATACTTTGTCTGGCGTCCCGCATCGCCGGATGATCCGGCAGTGCATTGCCGCCCGGCGGCAAGTTCCTGCCGCCGCGCGCGTCCACCAGAAGCCTGAATGAGAACCGCGTCGCACCTCGGCGCCGTTTGCATGCGCCTTCAGGGGCGTGGCACAGGAATTGCTCCCTTCGCACCGACAGTTTCGGATTCGCGGAGGCGAGATGGCCAACAGCATCGACAATTTCCTGGGTGTACACGCCCAGGCACTGACGCTCGAGTCGCGACGCACGCAGTTGCTGGCCGCGAACATTGCCAACGTCGACACTCCAAACTACAAGGCGCGCGACCTGGATTTCAAGGCCGCGCTGGCTGACGCATTTTCCGCAGGCGCCGCCGGCCCATCGGGCCAGGCAGCGTTGCCGCTGCGCGCGACGAACGGCGCGCACCAGCAGGGCAACGTGGGCGCGGCCAATGACCCCGCAGTTCTTTATCGAGTGCCAATGGCACCCGCGCTCGATGGCAACACCGTCGACGAGCAGCTCGAGCAAGCCGCATTCGCCGAGAACAGCGTGCGCTACCAGGCCACGCTGACACTGCTCGGCGGCAAGCTCCGCTCGCTGATGACGGCGATCACCGGGCAATAGCGGGCAAGCTGCAAGGAGCAATCACCATGTCCAGCTTCAAGATATTCGATATCGCCGGCTCCGGCATGAGCGCGCAATCGGTGCGGCTCAACACCGTCGCCAGCAACCTCGCCAACGCCGACAGCGTCAGCAGCACGCCGCAGGGCGTGTACCGCGCGCGACATCCCGTTTTCCAGGCGCTGGTCGGCAAAGCTGGCGACAACGCCAGCGCCGGTGTCAGCGTTACTGGAATCGCCGAAAGCAAGGCGGCACCGGAGACACGCTATGACCCCGGAAACCCGCTCGCCGATGCGCAGGGCTACGTGTACGCGCCGAGCGTCAACGTCGTCGAGGAGATGACCGACATGATTTCGGCTTCACGTTCCTACCAGAACAACGTCGAAGTGCTGAGCACGACGCGCGACCTGATGCTCGCGACCCTGAAACTCGGACAGTAACGGAGCAGGCAATCCATGAGCACGACACCCGTTTCGAGCGCGCAGTCGCAAGTCTTGCCGCCGAGTGCGTCCAAGAGCAGCGGCGGCATACAGGCGTTGACGCCGGCCGATTTCCTGACGCTGATGACGGCGCAGTTGAAGAACCAGGATCCGTTGAATCCCACCGACAGCAACCAGTTCCTGTCGCAACTGGCACAGCTCAGCACGGTCTCTGGCATCACATCGATGAATACCACGATGACGAATCTGTCTTCGTCATTGCTGTCTTCGCAAGCACTCTCGAGCGCGACGCTGGTCGGGCACGGTATCCTGACTGCGGCGAGCTCAGCCCGCTACACGGCCGGAGCGCCGCTCAGTGGTGCCGTGCAGGTGCCCGAGGGCGCCAGCAGCATCACGCTGACGATCACCGACGCGAGTGGCGCGGTGGTGCGGCACATCACGGCTTCGCCTAGCTCAGGTATGCAGCCCTTCAGCTGGGACGGCATGACCGACGGCGGCACGCCCGCGGCCAGCGGTACGTACGACATCGGCGTCAGCGCGATCGTCAATGGCCGCAACCAGGCGGCGACGACACTGCTCAACGGCACGGTCACGAGCGTCACGCTCGATGCGGCCGGCGGCGGCGTCACGCTCAACACACCCGAGCTGGGCCCGATCGCGCTCAGCAGCGTCAATCAGATCAGCTAGTTTTTCAAAGGAGTCACTTCCATGGCATTTGGCATTGCGCTCAGCGGCATCGACGCCGCCCAGAACGACCTCAACGTCACCGCGAACAACATCGCGAACTCGGCGACGACGGGCTTCAAGTCCTCGGCATCGCAGTTCGCCGAACTGTTTGCGGTCTCGCCGCAAGGCACCAGCAGCACGCAGACCGGCAACGGCGTGAAGATCCAGGCGGTGGCGCAGAAGTTCACGCAGGGCAACATCACCTCGACCGGCAACAACCTCGACCTCGCGATCAGCGGCGGCGGTTTTTTCGTCGTCTCGAACGCGGGAGCGTTACAGTACACGCGCGCGGGATCGTTCCAGACCGACGGCAGCGGCTACGTCGTCAATGCGGCTGGCGAGCGCCTGCAGGTGTTCACGCCGACGCTGACGGGCGGCTTCAATACGACTTCGTTGTCCGACCTGCAGCTCGTCACAGGTGATAGCGCCCCGCAGGCCAGCACCACGGCGCAGCTCGTATACAACCTGCCTTCCGACGCGGCGCCGCCGACCGCGACTTTCAGTCCGACCGACTCGACCAGCTTCAACCAGTCCACCTCGTTGACGGTGTACGACTCGCTCGGCGCGGCGCACACGGCCAGCATGTATTTCGTCAACACGGGCTTCAACACATGGAACGCGTACGAATACATTGACGCGCAACAGGTCAATACGACGCCGGTCGCGCTCACATATAGCGCGAGCGGCATCCTGAACGCCGTCGTCGATACGGCCGGGGGCACCGACCCTTCGAAAATCGATTTCGGCACGTTCACGCCGACGACCACTGGCGCGAGCCCGATGAACGTCGGCTTCGACCTCAGCAAGACCACGCAGTACGGCGACACTTTCGGCGTCACGGCAATCACGCAGGATGGCTTCACGACCGGCAAGCTCGCCGGCATCTCGGTCGATTCCGGCGGTGTCGTTCAGGCGAACTACACCAACGGCCGCGCCAACTCGCTCGGCCAGGTGGCGCTCGCGAATTTCGCCGACCAGCAGGGCTTGCAACAGGTCGGCAATACGAACTGGGTGCAGACCTTCGCCTCGGGCGCGGCGCTGTATGGTCCGGCCGGTGCTTCCGGATTCGGCCTGTTGCAGTCCGGATCGCTGGAGGCTTCCAACGTCGACATCACCGCGCAGCTGGTCAACATGATCACCGCGCAGCGTGCCTTCCAGGCGAACGCACAGATGATCTCGACCGAAAACCAGATCACGCAAACGATCATCAACATTCGTCCGTAAGGAGCAGTGAGGAGCAATCGCGATGGATCGTCTCGTCTATGTGGCCATGGAAGGCGCGAAGCAAATGCTGCGCGCGCAGGCGGCGAACAACCACAACCTGGCCAATGCCAGCACGACCGGTTTTCGCGCCGACCTGTCCGCATTCCAGACGCGCGACGTCACCGGCGCCGGACTGCCTTCACGCGCCTACGCCACCGACAGTTCAGTCGGCTGGGATGGTTCCAGCGGCGAGCTCGCGGCGACGGGCCGCGACCTGGACGTGGCGATCAAAGGTCCAGGGTGGCTGAGCGTGCAGGCGAAAGACGGCACGGAAGCGTATACCCGCGCCGGCGACCTGCGCGTCGATCCGAGCGGAATACTGACGACGGCGAACGGCAATCCGGTGCTCGGCGACTCCGGTCCGGTCGCGGTGCCGCCGCACGCTTCGCTGATGATTGGCGGCGACGGTTCGATCTCGGTCGTGCCGCTCGGCCAGGAAGCGAAGACGATTTCGACGGTCGGCCGATTGAAACTCGTCAATCCGCAGGCGACCGCGATGGTGCGCGGAGCGGACGGGCTGTTCCGTCTCAGTTCCGGTGCGCCGGCCAATGCCGACGCGACGGTACGCGTTGTAAGCGGCGCGCTCGAATCGAGCAACGTCAACATCGCCGAGACCATGACCAACATGATCGAGCTGGCGCGCAACTATGACCTGCAGGTCAAGGCCATCCACACGGCGGAAGAGACCGCGGCCACCGGCGCCAAGCTGCTGCAGACCAGTTAATCCACACGGACCCGCTCACCTACACAGGAACGCATCGTCATGAATCCAGCACTCTGGGCCGCGAAGACCGGGCTCGACGCACAGCAGACCCGCATGGCGGTCGTGTCCAACAACCTCGCCAACGTCAACACGACCGGCTTCAAGAAGAGCCGCGCCGTGTTCGAGGACCTGCTGTACCAGAACGTCACGCAGGTCGGCGCATCCACGTCGCAGAACACGCAGGCCGCGAGCGGCCTCGAGCTCGGCACCGGCGTGCGCGTCGTTGCCACCGAGAAAACCTACACGCAGGGCAACCTGAGCCAGACCGGCAACGCGATGGACCTCGCGATCAGCGGTCGCGGCTTCTTCCAGGTGCTGATGCCTGACGGCACGCTCGGCTACACGCGCGCCGGAGATTTCCAGCTCAACGCCAGCGGCCAGCTCGTCACTTCGAGCGGTTACACATTGCAGCCGGCCATCACGATTCCTGCCGGCGCGCAGAGCGTGACCATCGGCAACGATGGCACGGTCAGCGTGCAATTGGCCGGGCAGTCGTCGCCGACCACCGTCGGATCAGTCCAGCTCGCCGACTTCGTCAATCCCGCCGGCTTGCAGCCGCGCGGCGAAAACCTGCTGACGGAATCCGCCGCAAGCGGCACCGCGCAGACCTCGAACCCCGGCCAGAACGGTCTCGGCACGATCCTGCAGGGCTCGGTCGAGAGTTCGAACGTCAACGTCGTCGAGGAAATGGTCAACATGATTGAGACGCAGCGCGCCTACGAAATGAACACCAAGGCGATCGAGACCACGGACCAGATGCTGCAGTACCTGAGCAGCAATTTGTGATGTGGCGGGGAGCACTGGAGATGATGCACAAGCGACGCAAATCGAGCGGCACCCTGCTGGCCAGCGCGTGCATTGCCGCGCTTGCTGTGTGCGGCGGCTGCCGCACCGCGCCGCATCCGGACGAAAATTTCGCGGCCACGCTCCCCGAGGAGGTGCCCGTCGCCGATGCCGGCAACGGCGCGATCTACCAGGGCGGACACGACGTCCCGCTGTTCGAAAATTCCGTCGCGCATCGCGTCGGCGACGTGCTGACGATCACGCTCGATGAAAAAACCGACGCCTCGAAGTCCGCGATCACGACGACCAAGAAGGGCACCAAATTGGATACTGCAGTGCCCTCACTGCTGGGCGCCAGTCCGCTCGCGCACGGCCGCAATGCGCTCAATCTCCTCGGCAACTCACTCAGCGGCGATTCGAGTTTCGACGGCGAAGGCAACAGCAAGCAGAGCAACCAGCTGACCGGCGACATATCCGTGACGGTTGCGAAGCGGCTCGCCAACGGCAACCTGCTGGTGCGCGGGCAGAAATGGATCACCATCAACCAGGGCCGCGAGTTCGTGCGCATCCAGGGCATCGTGCGGCCCGTCGACATCGGCCCGGACAACACGGTGCCCTCGACCAGGGTCGCCGACGCGACGATCGACTACGGTTCAAAGGGCGCGCTCAACGACAGCAACGCCAAGGGTTGGCTGGCGCGATTCTTCGATTCCAAATGGATGCCGTTCTAGGCGACTTGAGGATATTCATGGGCACACAAATATTTCGGACCAGCGCGCAACGGATCGCCGCAATGCTGCTCGGCGCGCTGCTGCTGTCCACCGCGGCGCATGCCGAGCGCGTCAAGGATCTCGCCACTGTTGCCGGCGTGCGCAGCAACCAGCTGGTCGGCTACGGCCTGGTTGTCGGCCTCGACGGCACGGGCGACCAGACGACGCAGGCGCCGTTCACGGTGCAGAGCATCGTCAACATGCTGGCGAAGTTCGGCGTAACGATTCCATCCAACGTCAATCCGCAGCTCAAGAACGTCGCGGCGGTCACCGTGACTGCCGAGCTGCCGGCTTTCGCCAAGGCCGGCCAGACGCTCGATGTCACGGTCGCTTCGATCGGCAACGCCAGCAGCCTGCGTGGCGGGGCTCTATTGATGACTCCATTGCGTGGTGCCGACGGTGAGGTCTATGGCATGGCCCAGGGCAGCATGATCGTCAGCGGCTTCGGCATTTCCGGCAAGGATGGATCTCGCGTCAGCGTCAACGTGCCCAGCAGCGGCCGCGTGCCCAACGGCGCCACGGTCGAGCGCGAAGTCGGCACGCATTTCGGCGCCGACGGCTTTGTGATGCTGAATCTCAACACTCCGGATTTCACCACTTCGGCGCGGCTCAGCACGGCGATCAACAAGCTGCTCGGTGACGGCAGCGCACAGGCGATCGACGCGGTGTCGGTGCGCGTGAAAGGTCCGGTGGACCAGTCCTCGCGCGTGGCATTCGTCGGAGCACTGCAAGAGCTCGAGATCGAGCCGGGCGATGCGCCAGCGCGCGTCATCATCAATTCGCGCACCGGCACGGTCGTCATCGGATCGCACGTGCGCGTGATGCCGGCGGCCGTGGCGCACGGATCATTGTCGGTGACCATCACGGAGCGCACCGAAGTCAGCCAGCCCAAACCCTTTTCTTCCGGCGAGACCGTCGCAGTGCCGCATTCGGAGATCACGATTTCTCAACCGAGCGATGCGCGCATGTTCCTGTTCAACGCCGGCGTCGATCTCGAGGAGATCGTGCGCGCGGTGAATCAGGTCGGTGCTGCGCCAGGTGACCTGGTGGCTATTCTCGAAGCGCTCCAGCAGGCGGGTGCGCTGCACGCGCAACTGATCGTCATCTGAAGGCTGCGGCGGTAGCGCATATGAGCACCACCCCCGGCGTCGGCCCGACTTACTACGCGGATTTCAGCGGCCTCGAGTCGCTGAAGAAATCTGCGAAGGCCGAAGATCCGCAGGCGATCCGGCAGGCCGCGCGCCAGTTCGAGAGCCTGCTGACGAACATGCTGCTGAAGTCGATGCGCGATGCGCGGTTGTCGGACAGCCTCGGCGACAGCGAGCAGACACAGTTCTACCAGGACATGTTCGACCAACAGCTCAGCGTACAGATGTCGCAGGGCAAGGGCATCGGGCTCGCCGACATGCTGGTGCAGCAGCTGACGCGCAGCGGCGCAAAGCCTGGCGCAGACGCAAAAACTCCACCGACCGCGGCCAATGCAACGAACGCAGTTAGTGCGGCAAATGCAACGGCTGGCACTGCGGAGCAACACAGTTTTATCCAGCGCCTCGCGCCATACGCCGAACAGGCGGCGCGCGCGCTGGGCGTGTCCGCGGATGCGTTGATTGCGCAAGCGGCGCTGGAAACGGGTTGGGGACAGCACCTGCCTGGCGGCACCGGCGATGGCACGAGCTTCAATCTCTTCGGCGTGAAAGCGGGCGGCCACTGGCAGGGTGAGGCGGTCAGTGCGCAAACCCTCGAGTTCGCCAACGGCGATGCGCAATCGCTCCAGCAACCGTTTCGCAGCTATCGCTCGATCGAACAGAGCATCGCAGATTACGTCAGCGTGCTGCAGGGCAGCGCGCGCTACCAGCAAGCGCTCGGCACCGGCGACGACGTCGCGGCATTTGCCCTAGGGCTAAAGCGCGGCGGTTACGCCACCGATCCGGCTTATGTCGAAAAACTCACGGCGACGGCCGGACACGTGCGGGCGTTGCGCGCGGGCGCCGAAGAAAAGTTGCTCAAGCTCGCCGCCGGTCAGCCGTCAACCCATGTCGGGGAAATCGCGTGATCGAAGGTGCTAGTTAAATGGGTGACATGCTCTCCACTGGCGTGACTGGGCTGCTGGCGTTCCAGAAGGCCCTCAGCACGATCAGCCACAACATCTCGAACGCCGCGACGCCGGGATACAGCCGGCAGACCGTCAACCTGATGACCAATCCGGCCGATGCGACCGCCAGCGGCTGGGTTGGCAACGGCGTGAACGTGGCCGGCATTACGCGCGCCTACGACAGTTTCCTGACCTCGCAGGTGCTCAGCGCCAACGGCAACTACAACCAGCTGAACACGGTCGGCACGCTCGCGGGCAACATCAACAACCTGTTTGCCGATTCGGCGACTGGCCTCTCGGCCAGCCTGCAGGCTTTCAGCCAGGCGTTGCAGACGATGGCGAATTCGCCGTCGCAGAGCACGACGCGCCAGGCGGTGTTGAACCAGGCGCAGTCGCTGATCAGCCAGTTCAAGGGCTATTCCAGCAGCCTCGGCCAACTCGATTCGCAGGTGAGCTCGCAGCTCAATGCCGAGATGGGCAGCATTTCGACGCTCGCCAGCGGCATCGCCACGGTCAACCAGCAGATTCTCGCGGCGCGCAGCCAGAGCCAGCAGACGCCCAACGACCTGCTTGACCAGCGCGACCAGCTCGTCACACAGCTCTCGCAGCATATTGGCGTGAATACCGTGGCGCAGGCCGATGGCACGGTCAACGTGTTCATCGGCAATGGCCAGCCGCTGGTCGTGGGCGTCAACGCGGCCTCGCTGACGACCGGCCCCGATCTGTTCAACGCGAACCAGCTAAACGTGTTCATGTCGAACGCGACCGGCAAAGTGGACATCACCCCATCGCTCAACGGTGGCACTGTCGGTGGACTCATTCAGTTCAAGCAGCAGATGCTCGACCCGGCGCACAATGCGCTGGGCCAGGCCGCGGTCACGTTGGCGAATCTCGTCAATGAGCAGAATCGCGCGGGCCTCGACCAGAACGGTGCTGTCGGCGCGGATCTGCTCAGCGTCGGCGGTCCGCGCGTGCTCGCCAGCAGCGCGAACCAGGGCGCGGCGACGGTGACGGCGGCCGTGACGGCGAGCGCCAGCGGCGATCCGGCCGATCTCGGCGCATTCACGGCCAGCGACTACTACCTCAACTACGACGGCAGCAACTGGCACCTGATCGACACCGCCAATGGCACGAGTACGAGCCTGACTGCATCAGGCAGCGGACCGGTGACGCTGACGGGCGCGGGCCTGACGCTGACCGTCAGCGGCGCGGCGAATGCAGGTGATCGCTTTCTCGTGCAACCAACGAACCAGGCCGTGCTTGGCCTCTCGCTGCTGACTTCCGATCCGTCGAAGGTTGCCGCGGCTTCGCCGCTGGTGACTGGCGCGGCTGCGACGAACACCGGCAATGCGACGATCGATGAAGGCTCGGTGCCGTCGATGGGCGCCTGGGTGCGCGCCAACTACACGCTGGCCTTCACCGGCGCGAACAGCTACACGATCACCGGCTCGAATGGCCAGAGCACCACCGGCACATACACGTCCGGCACGCCGATCAGTTTCAACGGATTCACCGTCACGCTCAATGGCGCGCCGGCGGCCGGCGATACTTTCTCGATCAACGACAACGCGAACGGCACTGGCGACAACCGCAATGCGCAGAAGCTGGCCGCGGTGCTTAGTTCAAAGGTGTTGCGCAACGGCACGCAATCACTGACCACCGTGGTTGCCGCCTATGTGGGCACCGTCGGCTTGCAGACCAACCAGGCGCAGAGCGGCGCGAGCGCACAGCAGACCGTGCTGAGCAATGCGCAGGCCGCGCAGCAAAGCGTTGCGGGCGTCAATCTTGACGAGGAAGCCGCGAACCTCGTGCGCTTCCAGCAGGCCTACCAGGCCGCCGCGCAAGTGATCAAGGTCGCCGATTCGCTGTTCCAGTCGTTGATGGATGCCATCTAGAGGAAGCTCGAGCCATGCGCATGTCAACGTCAATGCTCAACGAAGCCGCGGTCGCCGCGATGCTGCAGGAGCAATCCAATCTCGCCCGGACGCAGAACCAGCTGGCGACCGGCAAGAGCATCAACTCGCCCGCCGACAATCCGGTGGGCGCGGTGCAGGTGCTCGAACTGACGAATTCCAACGCGCAGGTGCAGCAGTACGTCGCCAACGGGCAGAGCGCCAAGTCGCGCCTCACGCTGCAGGAGCAGGCCCTGTCGGATTCAACGACGACTTTGCAGTCGGTGCGCGATCTTGTCGTGCAGGCCAACAGCGGCAGCAACAGCAGCAGCGACTTCAAGGCGATCGCGACGCAGATCCAGTCGCTCGAACAGCAGCTGCAGGGCATCGCGAACCGCCAGGACCAGCAGGGCGATTACCTGTTCTCGGGATATTCCACCGGCACGCAACCCTTCGTGCGCGGCAGCGGCGGGGCGATCAACTACGTCGGCGACAGCGGCGCGCGCAGCATCCAGATCGACAGCGGCACCTCGGTGCAGCTGGGCGATGCAGGATCGGCCATCTATGAAGGCGTCAGCACCGGCAACGGCACGTTTACGACTTCGGCGGTGGCGACCAACGCCGGCACCGGTGTCGTCGATACCGGCACGGTTGTCAGCGCGGCGAACTGGGTTTCCGGCCAATACACCATCACGTTCAGCGATGCCACGCACTGGCAGGTCACGGACGGCAGCGGCAATCCGCTGCTGGACGCGGGCGGCAATCCGGTGACGGGCACGTACGACGGCAGCAGCGGCGGCACAGTCGCGTTCAATGGTATCCAGGTTGGCGTCAGCGGCGCTCCGGCCGCCGGTGATTCGTTCACGGTGTCCCCATCGACGCGCGAAAGCGTGTTCGATTCGCTCGATCGCATGATCGCGGCGTTGAACAACGCCGGCAGCAGCTCAGCCGCGCATGCGCAGCTCAGCTCGGCACTCGGTGGCTCGCTCCAGCAGGTCGATCAATCGATCAACCAGGTCTTGCGCGTCACCTCGAACGTCGGCGCACGGCTCTCGCTGATCGGCACGACGGCCACTGCGCTCGGCACGCAGAGCACGACGGTGGCCGGACAGATCTCGAGCCTCACCGATGTGAACTACGTCGCAGCGACGGCGCTGTACAGCCAGCAGTACCTGGCCTTGCAGGCGGCACAAGCGTCGTTCGCGCAGATCGGCCAGCTCTCGCTATTCAAGTACCTGTGAGGCATCAAGGTGATATCCGTCACATTTTTTCAGCAATGCCGGCGGTGGGCATCAAGTCCTACACGGGCGATCCGATACAGCACGTGAACCGGATGTGGATTGGGCTACATGGGTTCTTACAGCGCGACGGACGGGTGTCCGGCGCCTGAATTAAACATCAGGAGCAATAGACCATGTCACTCGTCCTTAATACGAACCTCAATTCACTGAACGCCCAGAACAACCTGGCCGATTCGGGGATGAAGCTGTCGACCGCGTTGGCGCAGTTGTCCTCGGGCCTGCGCATCAACACGGCCGCGGACGATGCGGCTGGCTATGCGATCGTGCAGGGCATGACCTCGCAGATCAACGGCTTGAACCAGGCCGCGCGCAACGCCGCTGACGGCGTCTCGCTGAGCCAGACCGCCTCCGGCGCGCTCACCGAGGTCATCAGCGACCTGCAGACGATGCGCGACCTGGCGGTCCAGTCACTGAACGCGACCAACAGCGCGCAGGACCGCATCAACCTCGACCAGCAGTTCCAGCAGCTGAAGGCCGACATCAGCAACGTGGCGCAGACCGCTTCGTTCAACGGCGTGCGGTTGCTTGACGGCTCGTTCCAGGGTGCGACCTTCCAGGTCGGTCCGAACGCCGGCAACACGATCTCGGTGGGCTCGGTCGCCGACGCGCGTTCCTCGAACCTCGGCCAGCTCTACAACGACGGCGCCGGCGGTACACTCGGCACGCTCGATGCGGGCGACAAGTACACGCTCAACTACACCGACAGCGACAGCAACGTGTTCAATTCATCCGAGATCACGCTCACCGGCAATGCCACCACCGACCTGAAGACCATTGCCGCGGCGGTCAACCAGCTGTCCGGTTCGGACGGTGGCCTGGTCGCCACGATCAATGTTGCGGGCGACGGCTTGGTGCTGAGCAGCACGACCAGCCAGGACCTGTCTGCCCCCACGGTCCCGCCGGTGTTTGGTTTCACTCCCAACGCGGCCAACGTGGGTACGAATGCGGCTGCCGCCATCACGGATTTCGGCCTGAGCGCTGATTCCCCGGTGGTCACCACGACCGGAACTCTGCTGGATACCGCCGACGTCACCACCGTCGATACCTCGAACCTGGTGCTGGCGCAGATCGATGCGGCCCTGCAGCAGGTGGTGGCTTCGGGTGCGCAGCTCGGTGCGTACCAGAACCGCTTCCAGGCCGCGATCGCGGGCATCAACACCACGTCGACAAACCTGAGCGCCGCGCGCAGCCAGATCCAGGACACGAACTTCGCGCAGGCGACTTCGGATCTTTCCAAGGCGCAGATCCTGCAGCAGGCGGGCACGGCGATGGTCGCCCAGGCCAACACGGTGCCGCAGAACGTGCTGACGCTCCTCCAGAAGCTCCCTTAATGAGCCGACGGCAAGAGCAGACCGCAATGACCGAGGGCGGAGACCGAAAGGTCTCCGCCCTCGATGCGTTTGCGGTGCTGCCTGCCGCGTCGCGCGACTAGGACTGCGCGATGCCCACCAGCGATCCATCCACCGTCTCCGTTGCCTCGGGCTCCTCGGCCAGCGGTGCGGGTGGTTCGGTCATCAACGTCTCGAGCCTGGTCTCGCAGCTGGTCGCGGCCACGCGTGCACCGCAGGATTCGCGGATCGCCGCGCAGACTTCGGATGTCACGACGAAAATTTCCGCGGTAGGCACGCTGAAGAGCGCGCTTGCCGTATTCCAGGCATCGCTCGCTTCGCTCAGCACATCGAGCGCCTTCGCGGCCGACACGGCGACCAGTACCGATGCCACCGTGTTCACGGCGAGCGCCGCCTCGGGCTCGGTGCCGGGCCACTACGCGATCACCGTCTCGGCGCTGGCCTCGGCGCAGCAACTGTTGTCGAACGCATTCGTCGGCGGCAGCGCGGCGGTCGTCGGCACCGGCACGTTGAACCTGCAACTGGGCAGCAACAGCTTCAACCTGACACTCGATTCGACCAACAACACGGTGGCGGACGTCGCCGCGGCGATCAATTCCGCCGCCGACAATCCGGGCATCACGGCCACCGTGATCCAGGGCACCGACGGTGCGCACCTGCTGTTGTCGTCAAACCAGGCGGGCGCGACCAACGCGATTCAGGTGACCGAGACCGATGCGGGTACCGGCCTGGCCGCGCTGACCTATGCGGCCGGCAATACGGCGAACTACACGCAAAACGCAGCCGCGCAGGATGCGGCGTTCAGCGTCGCCGGCGTTGCCTACACCAGCGCCTCGAACACGGTGAATGACGCGCTGAGCGGTGTTTCGTTGACGCTGACCGGCGTGTCCACCGGTGCCGGCGCGACGCTCACCGTCGCCAACGATACCGACACGGTTACGACGAACATCCAGGCTTTCATCACCGCGTACAACACGCTGCAGTCGAGCGTGGCGGGCCTTGGCAGCTACGATGCCGCCAGCGGCACTGCCGGCCCGATGCTCGGTGATCCGCTGCTCACGGGCGTGCAGACGCAGATCAGGCATGTGCTGCAGACGGTCGCTGGCAGCTCGACCTACTCGACGCTCCCCAGCATCGGCATCACCACGCAGAAGGACGGCACGCTGTCGGCCGACTCCAGCAAGTTGCAGGCCGCGCTGACAGGGAACTTCAGCGCCGTCAGCAACCTGTTCAACGGCGCAAGCGGCGTGGCCGCACAGCTCGAGACCACGCTCACGAAACAGCTGGCCAGCGGCGGCACGATCGACACCCGCAGCCAGACGCTGGTCAAGCAGAACAAGGCGCTGACCGACCAGACCACGGCGCTCAACAAGCAGATGGACGCGTTGACCGCGAACCTGACGCAACAGTATTCGGCGCTGAACGTACTGCTGTCCACGCTGCAAACGACCTCAGCCTATCTCACGCAGGCGATCAACAGCCTGCCGCTGGTGCAATCGAAAGCGAACAGCTGAGCACGCGTAAAACGCGTGCTGCGCAACGTTTTGCGCCTCGTTGCAGGCTCAAGTTCACCGTCAAAAAGCCGTTAACCGTTCCATGGGTTTGCCCGGGAGCAGCGCGCGGTGAGCGGTTACGAAAGGAATGCGAAGCTCGGGGCCTACCAGAGCGTGTCCGCACACGGCGGCGTCGCCAGCGACGATCCGCACCGCCTGGTGCTGATGCTGATGGACGGTGCGCTCGACCGCATGGCGCTCGCGCGCGGATTCCTCGAGCGCGGCGAGATCGCGCGCAAGTCGCAGGTGCTGCACAGCTGCATCACGATCATCACCGAGCTGCGCGGGAGCCTGAATCTCGCGCAGGGCGGGCCGTTGGCGCACAACCTCAGCGACCTGTACGACTACATGATGCGCCAGCTCCTGCGCGCCATTGCCGACAACAGCGTCGAGTACATTCGCGAGGTGAGCTCGCTCCTGGGCGAGATCCGCACCGCCTGGCTCGCCATCGGGCCGCAGGTTAGTGCGATTCGCTCGGCCTCTGGCCGCGGCACTTGAAGCGGACCGGCGGCCTGTAGGCTGCATCGGCGCGCGCAGTCTCGTACAATAGTCGCTGCCGGAACCGACGGCGCGGGCCGCGACGAGCACAGGAGGCAACCGTGTACGAAGGCGTAGACACCGTCGTGCTGCACAACGAGCTCGCCTACCACGATGTGTTGCCGGTGCGCTGGGAACCGCTGGCGCAACCGCTCGATTCATTCCGCCTTGGCACGCTCGAGGAAGCCAACGTGCTGCTGCTGCAGGCCTGCCTCGCAGTCGAAGAGCATCCGTTGCGCGACAAGGGCGAAGACCAGCATCCGCTCGCCAGTGAACTGGCGCGCCTCGACTTCAAGTTGAACCTCCTGCTGCAGATGGTCGGCACGCTGGTGAACCAGGCGCCGGCGACCGAAGCAGTGCCGGTGCAGTTCAATGCGCTGGGTGCTTCGTGGCAGTCGCGCGCCACGCCACCGCGCGTCGGCAGCCAGGGGATGCTGCACATCCGGCTGCGTGGCGCGATGGTGCAGACACTCGATCTGTACGCCGAAATCACCTCCAGCGAAGCGGGCGCCGTGAGCGCGAAATTCCTCAAGATGCCGCAGGCCGCTACCGACCTGATCCAGCAGCTGTGCTTCCTGCGCCATCGCAAGCAGGTGGCCGGATCGCGTAAATCCCGCAACAAGTCGTGAATCTGTGAGGTGCAGCACGATTGTCGCGTGACGGAATCCGCAGTGTTTTCCATAACGCGAGAATAATCTCTCTCCCACGCCCAGACGCGGGCTGGCCAGGGAGTTGCGATGACCATAAAGGATTCGGCGACGCCAACCGGGGCAGCGTTCCCCACTGGCCAATCCGTCGCCATATCCCGCGTCAATCGCCTCATCCTGCAGGTCGCGCCATTCGACAGCAACGTGTTGATCCTCGGCGAATCGGGCACCGGCAAGGAAGTCGTGGCCCGCGCGATCCATGAGAGTTCGCCGCGCCGCATGCGGCCGTTCGTTCCGATCAATTGCGGCGCCATTCCGAGCGAATTGCTCGAAAGCGAATTGTTCGGACACGAGAAGGGCGCGTTCACCGGCGCCCTGAACACACGCAAGGGGCGCTTCGAGCTTGCCGAGGGCGGCACGATCTTCCTCGACGAAATCGGCGACATGAATCCGCTCATGCAGGTGAAGTTGCTGCGCGTGCTGCAAGAACGCGTGTACGAGCGCGTGGGCAGCTGCAGTTCGCAGCAGTGCAATGTGCGCATCATCGCCGCAACCCATCGTAACCTCGAGGAACGCATCGCGCAGGGCAGTTTCCGCGAGGACCTTTACTACCGGCTGAACGTCGTGCCGGTGGATATGCCACCGCTCCGTGAGCGTCCCGAGGATCTCCCGCTGCTGGTCAAGACGCTCGGCGCGCGCATCGAAGCGGCCGGCGGCGCGCCGGTGCGCTTGCTGCCCGAGACACACGCAGCACTGCAGCAGTATCGCTGGCCCGGCAACGTGCGCGAACTGGCCAACCTGCTCGAGCGGCTGGCGATCCAGTGTGCCGACCGGCACGCGTCGATTGCAGACCTGCCCGCGCGTTACCAACCCATTGGCTTTGTCGCGCCTGCCGCATCGTTACAGGACGAGGTACTGGATCCGCTGGCCGAATTGAAGATCCTCGAAAGCATCGTGCCGGCGTCGGCGACGACCGCGCGCGCAGAGGTGCTCGACGGCAATGCAACGCTCAGCGGCAATGCGCAGCCGCTTGCCGCCGGCGGAGAGTTTCCGGTGGGTGGACTCGACCTGCGCGCCTACCTCGAGAACCTCGAGCGCCGCCTGATCACGCAGGCGCTGGAATGCGCTGGCGGCACCGTCGCGCACGCGGCGCGGCTACTGGGGCTGCGCCGCACGACGTTGGTGGAGAAGCTGCGCAAGTACGAATTGAGCGGCGGCGATCTGTCTGCGACGGGAACTTGACGGCGAACGATCGCCCGCGCGCGGCAAATGCCTGCCGCTGAGACGCAGCTCACACTAATCGGCCCGGCACGCAATTTGCTCTTTCTCCTGCAGGACTGATCCACCGAGCAGCCGAGGAAGCAATGCCGACACCACTCGAGACCCGCTACGCAGCCGACCGCAGCGATGCGCAGTGCATCGACGCCGCCGACCCGGTCGCTTGCGATGCGCTGTCGGTGCAGTTGCTGGGCCTGGCGCGGCGCGTAGCGCTAAGCGAGTGCACGGTGCTGATCACCGGTGAATCCGGCACCGGCAAGGAAGTGATCGCCCGATACATGCACCGTCATTCGCAGCGGCGGCACGGGGATTTTGTTGCCGTCAACTGCGCCGCGATCCCGGAGCACATGCTGGAGGCGATGCTGTTCGGCTGGGAACGCGGCGCGTTTACCGGCGCGCACGCCGCGCACGCCGGCAAGTTCGAGCAGGCGCAGGGCGGCACGCTGCTGCTCGATGAAATTTCGGAAATGCCACTCTCGCTGCAGGCGAAGCTGCTGCGCGTATTGCAGGAGCACGAAGTCGAGCGCCTCGGCGCGCGGCTCCCGCTCTCGCTCGACGTGCGGGTGCTCGCGACCACCAACCGGCGCTTGCGCGAGGATGTCGCCGCCGGACGTTTTCGCGAAGACCTGTACTACCGGCTGAATGTCTTTCCGCTGGCGTTGACGCCGCTCCGCGGTCGCCGCGCCGACGTGCTGCCGCTCGCGATGCGGCTGCTCGCCAGCCACTGCCGTGCAGGTGAGCGCATTCCGGCGCTCGATGCCGCCGCAGGGCAGCGACTGCTGGCGCACGACTGGCCCGGCAACGTACGCGAGCTCGACAACGTCATGCAGCGCGCGCTGGTGCTGTGCGAGGGCGCCGTGATCAAGCCCGTGCATATTTCCTTCGAACAACTCGGCGCACCTGAAGCGACCCAGCCCACCCCGGCATCTGCTGCGGCGCTGGGCGCAGCGCATGTGTTGCCCGCAACGCCTGCTACGGCGCGCGCGCGCGTCGCAGGCGCCGATCTCGCCGGCGCGCTCGCGGCGACCGAATACGAATTGATACTCGAAGCGCTGCGCCGCGATCACGGCAGCCGCGAGCGCATGGCCGAGCGCCTCGGCATCAGCCCGCGCACGCTGCGCTACAAGCTGGCGCGCATGCGCGCGGCCGGCGTGAACCTGCCCGCCGTGTGGAGTGCAGCATGAGCCAGATGCAGATCGACCAGGTGTTGTCGCAGATCCGGAATTTCTCGGCGCAAGGCGCCGGCCTCGCACGGCCGGTCGCACCCGCGGCCGTCGGGGGCGCAACGCAAGGTGCCGCGGGCGTGGGCACTGCCAATGCGCCGGCATTCGGCCAACTGCTCAAACAGGGCATCGATGCGGTGAACTCCAGCCAGCAAACCGCGGGCGCATTGGCCGATGCCTTTGAACGCGGCGCGAACGGCGTCGACCTTGCGCAGGTGATGCTCGAGGCACAGAAGGCATCCGTGTCGTTCCGCGCGTTGACCGAAGTCCGTAATCGCCTGGTGAACGTGTACCAGGAAATCATGAACATGCCGATCTAGGCCCGATTTAGGCCCGTATTACATGAGTTGCACACATGGCCAATGAATCAAGCGTCGTCGTCTCGCGTGCGCAGGGCTTCAACCCGCGACCGCTGCTGTTGCTGGTGGGAATCGCCGCGGCCGTCGCCGCCGGCGTCGCCGTCATGCTGTGGTGGCAGGGTCCGAACTGGAGCCTGCTGTACGGTAACCTCGAGGCGAACGATGCCAGCCAGGTCGTGCAGGCGCTGCAGACCGCGGGCATCAAGTACAAACTCAGCGACGACACCGGCGCAGTCATGGTGCCGGCCGATGACGTCCATGCCGCGCGGCTGAAGCTCGCGGCGCAGGGCCTGCCGGAGGGCAGCAGCAGCGGGCTCGATCTCATCAACAAGGATTCAGGGATCGGCGTCAGCCAGTTCATGGAGAACGCGCGCTATCAATATGCGCTCGAGACCGAACTGGCGCGCACGATCTCCAGCCTGCGCAGCGTCGCGGCGGCGCGCATCCACCTCGCGATCACGCAGCAATCGGCCTTCGTGCGCGACCGGCATCCCGTGAGTGCGTCGGTCTTCCTGCAGCTGCGTCCCGGCGGACGCCTGGAAACCGAGCAGGTGCAGGCGATCATCCATCTCGTCGCCTCCAGCATTCCGGATCTTTCTGCAGACCAGGTGACGGTCGTCGACCAGCAGGGACGGCTTCTGTCGCAGCCGGTATCGGCGCAGTCGGCAATGCAGACCGAACAGTTCGCTGCGGCCCAGCGCGTCGAGGACAGCTACGTGCAACGCATCGAGGGATTGCTCGTGCCACTCGTCGGCGCCGGCAAGGTGCGGGCGCAGGTCACCGTCGATCTCGAGACGAACGAGAACGAAGAGAGCCATGAAGAGTACAAGCCCGACAGCGCGGTCGTGCGCAGCGAGCAGACCTCCGAGCAGACCGGACCGGCCGCAGCAGGCGCCGCCGGCGTGCCCGGCGCGCTGACGAACCAACCGCCCGCGGGCGGCACGGTTGCGGCGGCAACCCCCGCCGCTGGCGCAGCCGCTGCGCCAGCGAGTGCAGCTGGCGCCGCGCCTGGCGCTGCGCAGAATGGGAATGCGAATGCAGCGGCCGGCGCCGCCGGCGCAGCAGGTGGCGCGACGGCGCCTGGCGCGGTTGAGGCGGAGAATGTGAGCAAGCAGGCCACGCGAAATTTCGAAATCAATCGCACGCTGAGTTACACGCGCCAGCCCGGCGGCAGCATCAAGCGCGTCACGGTCGCGGTGCTGCTCGATAACGTCGCGAAAGTCGGCGCCGATGGCAAGTCCAGCGCGCAGGCGCTGAGCGCGCCGCAGATCGAGAACATCACGAAGCTGGTCAAGAATGCGGTCGGCTTCGATGAAGCGCGCGGCGACAGCGTCAGCGTCGTCAATGAGGCCTTTCACCAGGACAATGCCGATCTGAAACCGGAATCTACTCCGCTGTGGCAACGCCCGATGGTGCAGGATATCGCGCGCCTCGCGCTCGGCGCGCTGGTGTTGCTGGCGATCGCGCTCGGTGTGCTGCGACCGATGATCCGCAACCTCACCGCGCAAGCGGCGACGCCGGCGTTGGCCGCCGCAGGCGCCGCAGACCATGGCCCAGCCGCTGCCATGGGCACGCCAACGCTGGCCTACGAACAACAGGTCGTGCAGGCCAAGAATCTCGTCACGCAGGATCCCAAGCGCGTTGCGCAGGTCGTCAAGACCTGGGTAAGTGAGTGATGAACGAAGCAGCGACAAACCGGCCCGGCGTCGAGCAGGCGGCGATCCTGCTGTTGACGCTCGGCGAGCAGGATGCCGCGCAGGTGCTGCGTCACCTGGGCGCAAAGGATGTACAGCGTGTCGGCCAGGCGATGGCGCAGCTGACGGGCGTTTCGCGCGAGGAGGTATCGCAAGTGCTGGGTCGTTTCTCGACGCGCGTCGAGCAACAGACTTCCGTTGGCGTCAATTCCGACGACTACGTGCGCAAGGTGCTGAACGAGGCGCTGGGCGCCGACAAGGCGGGCGGCGTGATCGATCGCATTCTTCGCGGCCGCAGCAGCCGGGGACTCGAAGCGGTCAAGTGGATGGAACCGAAGGCGGTGGCGGCCATGTTGCGCGGCGAGCATCCGCAAGTCATCGCGATCGTACTGTCTTATCTCGAGGCGGAGCAGGCCGCGCTGGTGCTCGGCGCGCTGCCGCAGGACATCCAGCCCGACGTGATCTTGCGGGTCGCTACGCTCGATGGCGTGCAGCCGGCCGCGCTCAATGAGCTGGACGAGGCGCTCGAAAAACAATTCACCGGCAAGTCAATGAGCAAGGCCTCCGGCTTTGGTGGCCCAAAGGCTGCCGCGGAAATACTCAACCTCGTCGGCGTCGCGCCGGAAGGCCGCATCATCGAGGAGATCGCCAAGACCCATGCCGACCTCAGTCAGAAGTTGCAGGACCTGATGTTCGTGTTCGACGACCTGATCAGCATCGACGATCGCGGCATGCAGGAACTGC
>JBOHZW010000286.1:0-5816 GCA_050738715.1 Steroidobacteraceae bacterium
GCCATTGATGGCGCGCAACGTCTGCTCGACTCGCGCCAGTTCCGCCTCACCGACCAGGTCGGTCTTGTTGAGCAGCAGCACGTCGGCGAAACCGACCTGGTCGGCGGCCGTCGGTACGCTCGCGAGCTGCCCGGCGATGTGCGCGGCATCGACCAGCGCCACGATTGCATCGAGCTGGAACTCCTCGCGCAGGTCTTCATCGACGAAGAAAGTCTGCGCCACCGGCCCCGGATCGGCGAGGCCGGTGGTTTCGATCAACACGTAGTCGAAGCGATCGCGGCGCTTGCGCAGCTGGTTCAGCACGCGGATCAGGTCGCCGCGCACCGTGCAGCAGATGCAGCCATTAGCGGTCTCGAAAATTTCTTCCTGTGCGCCGATCACCAGTTCATGGTCGACCGCAACCTCGCCGAACTCATTCTCGATGACGGCAATGCGCTTGCCGTGCTGCTCCGAAAGGATTCGATTCAGCAGCGTCGTCTTGCCCGAACCGAGGAACCCGGTGAGGACCGTGACCGGTACGCGCTTGAGCGGCGCGCTACTCATGATGATTCGACTCGGATGCGTTGTTTCCGCGGCGCAATGTCCGCAACAGGCGGGGCACGCCCGGCACACGCAGCGCATCGAGCAGCAGCGCCCAGCCGGCGCGCACCGTCCACGGCGCGGAGATGGATGGCAGCGCTCGCGCGAACGCGGCGGCGGCGCCTCGATGCACCTGCACGGAGCGCGCTGCGAGCACGCGCACCTCGCCGGCGCTGCGCAGTTCCCACAGGGGATTCGCCGGATCGCCGCCGACGTGCAGCTCCGCAGCCGGCAAGCGCGCCGGCAATTCCAGCCCACCCGACACGCCGCACAACATGACATCGAGCGCACTGGCGCCATCGCGATCGGCGCCGCTCAGTCGCCAATTCACCGCGCCGGTTTCGCGCGCGCATTGCACCTCGCCGCTGAAGGCCGCCACCAGGCGTGTGCTCATCGTACAGGTCCGTCGAGATCCCACAGCGTGACGGGCGCGCCGCGCCGCAGCCACATACCGCATCCCAGCGGACGGAATCCGCGCGCGAGCTCGCGGCGATACCAGGCTGCCGACCGCAATCCCGGCACCTTGTCGGTGCGCGACTGGTCGCAATTGTTGCGCCAGTCGCCACTGGTGAGCGCGCCGAAGTAAAGCGCGCCGCGGCAAACAGCCGTCAGCTTTGCGATCGCCTCACGGGCCGCGCGCATATCCAGGTATTGCAGCACGTCGTAGCAGATCACGAGTTCGTAGTGCTCGGAAGCATCGAGAGCCTGCAATGTGCCCCGCCGCCACCCGTACCGGCGGCACAGGTAATCGCTGGCCTCGAGCCCCGTGTATTGGGCGCGCGGCAGCGCTCGCTTGAGCGGCGCGCGCATCAACCCCACGCCGCATCCCGCGTCGAGGATGCGAGTCACCGGCAGGCCGATGTAGCGCACGCAGGCGGCAACCAGGCCTGCCCGCTCGCTCATCTCGCCGCGCGAGGTCACGGCCGTGCGCGGGTCGTGGTAGTAGCGCCGGTAATAGCTTTGGTCGAATGCTTCGAATGCCATGCTCGCTGCCCGCGCGCGCATGCAGGCGCCGCGGACAGTGTCCTGGTGTAAGATGATTGCTCTATTGTACCGGACGCGCCGGCCGATCTCCCATGAAAGCAGCCACTACAGCCGCTCCTGCCGGCCGCAGCAGCGCCCGCACCGCGCAGCGCGAACGCTCGCCCGCCGTCGGCTTCGTGAGCCTCGGATGCCCGAAGGCGCTGGTCGATTCGGAGCGAATCATCACCGAGCTGCGGCTGCGCGGCTACACGATCGCGCCGGAATACCAGGGCGCCGACCTCGTCGTCGTCAACACCTGCGGATTCATCGAATCGGCGATCGATGAATCGCTGTCCGCCATCGGCGAGGCGCTCGATAAGAACGGGCGCGTGATCGTCACGGGGTGCTTGGGGCAGCATCCGGACCGCATCCGCGAGCGCCATCCGAAAGTGCTCGCAATTACCGGCCCGCATTCCACCGAAGCGGTGCTCGAGCATGTCCACGCGCACTTGCCGCGACCGCATGATCCGCACGTCGACCTGTTGCCACCGCAGGGCGTGCGGCTCACGCCGCGCCACTACGCCTACCTGAAAATTTCCGAAGGCTGCAACAACAAATGCAGCTTTTGCATCATTCCTTCGCTGCGTGGACTGCTCGACAGCCGGCCGCTCGATGAAGTGCTGCGCGAAGCCGAAATGCTGGTGCGCAGCGGCGTGCGCGAGCTACTGGTCATATCGCAGGACACCAGCGCCTACGGGAGCGATCTGCGCTACCGCGCCGTTGAATGGCGCGGCCGCGGCATCGAGACGCGATTCATCGATCTCGCGCGCGAGCTGGGCGAGCTGGGTGCGTGGGTGCGGTTGCATTACGTATATCCGTATCCGCATGTCGACGCGGTGATTCCGCTGATGGCCGCTGGCAAAGTCCTGCCTTATCTCGACATTCCGTTCCAGCATGCAAGCCCCGCGGTGCTGAAGCGCATGCGCCGCCCCGCGCATGCCGAAAATACACTCGCGCGCATCCATGGCTGGCGGCAACAATGCCCCGACCTGACGCTGCGCAGCACCTTCATCGTCGGATTTCCCGGCGAGACCGCAGCGGATTTCGAGCTGCTGCTGCGATGGCTCGATGAAGCGCAGCTCGATCGCGTCGGCTGCTTCAATTACTCGCACGTGGAAGGCGCGGCGGCCAACGCGCTCGACGGCGCCGTGCCGGACGAAATCAAGGAAGAACGCTACGCGCGCTTCATGGAACGTGCCGCTGCGATCAGCTCCGTCCGTCTTGCACGTCGAGTCGGCCAACGCGCGAGCGTGCTCATCGATCGCGTCGCGGACGGCGTTGCGATCGCGCGCACGCGTGGTGATGCGCCGGAAATCGACGGCGTCGTACGCATCGTCGCTTCTGCCCGCACGCGGCCCGGCGAATTCATCGACGTCGAGATCACCGGGGCCGATACCTACGATCTCGAAGCGCGCGTGCCCGCGTAGCAGGCATCAGCGCCAGGGAAGCAGGCTCGCGAGGCTGCTTCGTTGCCACCAGGCCCGCAGGCTCAAGGCAAGCCCGATCGCGGCGCCGATGGCCGGCAGCGCATACACACCCGTGCTGCCGTAGTTGGCCTTGATCCACGGCAGCGCAAAGTTGATCAGCAAACCTGCGGCGAAGGCTGCGCCGATCAGCGTGCCCAGCGTGCGCTGGCGCAAGCGAACGTAGCCACCGTGCAGGTCGGCTAGCTGAGCAGCATGCTCACGCTCCGCCGCCGCTCGCAGCTGCTCGACATCGGCACCGGTACTGCGCGCGGCCGCGGCCCGCAATTGCGCGCGGAACGCCGCCGGCAGTTCCGGCGCAACGAGTACGCGGGCCAGCGCCGCGTCAAGCGCGCGTTCGAGTGCCTCATCCCGCATGGAATCGGATGGCTTGTTCATG
Organism: Steroidobacteraceae bacterium; assembly: GCA_050738715.1. Classification (GTDB taxonomy): domain Bacteria; phylum Pseudomonadota; class Gammaproteobacteria; order Steroidobacterales; family Steroidobacteraceae; genus FEN-1191. Next base: position 3,466 of record JBOHZW010000286.1, read on the forward strand.
TGCTCTCCTCCAGCCACAGCTTCGCATCGCCGAGCCCTATCGCACGCACGCGCTCGAGCAACATGGCGCGCGCGCGATGCAGGCGTGTCTTCACAGTGCCTTCTGGTTGCCCGAGCATGGCCGCAACTTCGCTGACCGACCTTTCCTCATAGTAGAACAGCGTCAACGTGCGCCGGAAATGCTCGGGCAGTGCATCGACCAGTTCGCGCAGCAATGCCAGGTGGTCTTGCGGCGCTTCGGCTGGGCCGCGTCCCGCGCTGGCGGCGGCACCCGCGGCTTCGGCCGCCTGCTCGATGGCCGGGTCACTCATCGAATCGTGCTCGCGCCGCCGTTCGATGGCCGTAAGACAGCGGTTGCGCGTGATGGTGTAAATCCAGGTCGACAGCGAGGCCCGCTGATCGTACCCCGGCAATGCCTTCCACACGCGCAGCAGGCTTTCCTGCGCCGCGTCGGCGGCCTGGTCGGGATCGCGCAGCAATGAGCAACATAAGCGGTACACCTTGCGCTCGTAGCGCTCCGCCAACCGCTCGAAGGCGGCCCCGTGGCTTCCGCCTTGCAGTAATTCGACGATATCCCGGTCACGCTGCCCGGCTTCGGACAGGACTGCTTGCTGCAAGGGCCTCTCCCAACCGCCTTTCTACCCCGGCTACCGGCCGGCGGTTTCAGGGCTGAAACCGACCCCCGCCAACCGGGGTATCAAGGGCGCCTGGATGGTATACACAAAGGAATCGCCGCTATGGAACCTCAGCAATTGGTGTTTGTCATTCCGATCGTCGCCATCGTCATGGGCATCGGAATCGGCATGTTGACGTTGGTGCTCGACTACCGCAAGAAGCGGGACATGTTCGCGCTGCACCACAAGGAACGCCTCGCGGCGATCGAAAAGGGCATCGAACTGCCGCCGCTGCCAACGGAATTCTTCCAGGACAGCCGTCGCCAGCGGCTCCGTCATCCCAGCGATTTCCTGCGCCGCGGACTGGTGCTGCTGTTCATCGGAATCGCGGTCACTGGGGCGATGTACCAAAGCGCGCCCGATGCCTACCTGTGGGGCCTCGTACCCGCTGCAATCGGTGTCGGACTCCTGCTGTTCTACTTCATGGTCGGCAGAAATCTCCCGCCGCCGTCACAGGACTGAGCCGGCGCGCTAGGCCGCGCCTGGCACGATGCCATCCGCAGGGCGCGCTTCGAGCCACCTGCGGATGCGCTGCGCATCGGCGACCCGCGTGTACTTGCCGAATGAATCGAGCAGCACGATGACGATGGCGCGCCCGCGGATCAGCGTTTTCATGACCAGGCACTTGCCGGCTTCGGTGATGTAGCCGGTCTTCTGCACGACGATGTTCCACGCCGGGTTGCGCACCAGCAAGTCGGTATTGCGGAACTCGAGCATGCGCCGGCCGACGCGCACGGCATGCAATTCATCGGTGGAAAACTGCTGGATCGTCGACTCGTGCGAGGCCGCGATGACCAGCTTCGACAGGTCGGCCGGACTCGCGACGTTGCCGTTGGACAGCCCGGTCGGGTCGACGAAGCGCGCGTTGCGCATGCCGAGTGCGCGTGCCTTTACATTCATCGCCGTCACGAAGGCCGGCAACCCGCCTGGATAGTTCCTGCCCAGTGCATGTGCGGCGCGATTCTCCGATGACATCAGCGCGACATGCAACAGGTCGCCGCGGCTCAACCGGGTGCCGATCGCGATACGCGAAAACGCGCCGCGGCCGTGCTCGCGGTCTTCATCGGTGACGACAAGCATTTCATCGAGCGGTTGCTTCGCATCGAGCACGACCAGCGCCGTCATCAGCTTCGTGATCGAAGCGATCGGGATGGCGACATCCGCTTGCCGCGAGAGCAGCACCGTTGAACTCGCCTCATCGAGCACGAGCACCGCGCTGGACCGAACCTGCGGATCAGCGCCCTTGGCGGGCGCCTTGGCCGGCGCATGCCGCGCGTCGAGTGTCGCGCTGTTGAACATCAACGCCAGGATGAGGAACCTACTTAAGGCCTGACCGAAAACGCTTCGCTGCATGGCTGCCCTTGGGATTCGCCGCGCGCGCAGTCTAACAGGCGGGCATACTAGCCGCATGGGAGTTGAAAGCTGATGGGGACCACCGAACCTGCCGCATCCGCGACGCGCGACTACACGCGCACCGCCGTCGCGCTGCATTGGACCGTGGCCACCCTCGTCATCACGCTGCTGGCGATGGGCTGGATCATGACCAACATGCCCGGCAGCCCAGCGAAACTCCAGGTCGTTACATGGCATAAATGGGGCGGCCTCACCGTGCTCGCGCTCTTCTTCGTGCGCGCTCTGTGGCGCCTCACGCACCCGGCGCCAGCGCTGGTGCCGATGC
>JBOHZW010000287.1:0-2480 GCA_050738715.1 Steroidobacteraceae bacterium
GAATATCACCTGCAATCCGCCGCAGCGCTGGCGGCTGAAAGCCCGGCGGCCTTCGATGCCGTGTGCTGCATGGAACTCGCGGAACACGTGCCGGATCCGACTGCGCTCGTGGCCGACCTCGCCCGCCTGCTCCGTCCGGGCGGGTCGCTGTTCATCTCGACCATCAACCGCACGCCGCAATCATTCTTCGGCGCGATCGTCGCGGCCGAATACGTGCTGGGCCTGGTGCCGCGCGGCACGCACGAATACGCGCGGCTCATCCGGCCCGCCGAACTCGCGCGCGCGGCGCGCGCCGCCGGCCTTGAATTGCGCGAACTGGCGGGACTCGATTACAACCCGTTCACGCGCCGCGCGCACCTGGGATCGCGCGTCGACATCAATTACCTGGCGCATTTCTCCTTGCCCGCGGGGCGCGCTTGAGCATGCCGGGGCAGGCGCGCGCCGCGCTGTTCGACCTCGATGGCACGCTGCTCGACACCGCTCCTGACCTGGCCGCGGCGCTCGACTTGCTGCTGGTGGAGGAAGGACGCGAGCCGCTCCCGCTGGCGACGGTTCGACCCCACGTTTCCAACGGCGCCATCGCGGTCGTGCACACCGGCTTTCCCGAGATCGAGCGCAGCACGGCGCAGTTCGAAGCACTGCGACAGCGCTTCCTCGTGCATTACGGCGCCGCGTTGGCAGTGCACACAAAACTGTTTCCGGGCTTCGATTCCGTGCTGGCGACGCTCGAGTCACAGTCGATTCCGTGGGGCATCATTACGAACAAGGCCGCGTGGCTCACCGAACCCTTGCTCGACGCGCTGGGCCTGCTCGCGCGTGCCGCCTGTGTGGTGAGCGGGGACACGCTCGCAGTGCGCAAGCCCCATCCCGAACCCTTGTTGCTGGCCGCCGCGCGCATCGGCATACCCGCCGCCGATTGTGTTTACGTTGGCGATGCACTGCGTGATGTGCAGGCCGCGCTTGCCGCGGGCATGGTGCCGCTGGGCGCGCGCTACGGATATCTCAACGCCAGCGAAGCACCCGACACGTGGCCGGTGGCCGGGTGGATCGAACATCCGCGCGATCTGCTCCCCTGGATGCAGCTCGAGCGCGAGGCGGTGCATTGATGTCCGCGAACGCGACCGTGCTGGCCCTGGGTCTGATCATCGGCGCCGCCTTTGCACTGGTGCTGGCGATGTGGCTGTCGCGCCGCCAACGGCAGTCGGCAGCGGAAAGCGAAGCACGATTGCGCGCGAGTTTCGCCGAATTGGCGGGCGGCGCGCTGCGCGACAATTCCGACATGTTCCTGAAACTGGCGCGAGAATCGTTCGCGCGCGAACAAGCCGGCGCACAGGCGGCGTTGCGTGAACGTGAAACGGCGCTCGCGCATCTGGTCGAACCGATTTCCAAAGCGCTGGAGAAAACCGAGCAGCAGCTGCAGGGCATCGAGCGCGAGCGGCGCGACGCCTTCGCTTCGCTCCGCACGCAGATCGAACAGGTCACGCTGGGACAGGGTGCGCTGCAGCGTGAAACGCGCAACCTGGTCGGCGCGCTGCGTCGTCCCGAAGTGCGCGGCCGTTGGGGCGAGCTGACGTTGCGTCGCGTCGTCGAAATTGCTGGCATGTCGGCGCATTGTGATTTCACCGAACAGGCCAGCGTCGCCGGCGCGGAAGGGTTGTTGCGCCCCGACCTCATCGTGCGCATGCCCGAAGGGCGCGACCTGGTGGTCGACGCGAAGACACCGCTCGACGCCTACCTCGATGCGATCGAGGCGCCGACCGACGATGCGCGCGCGGCCGCTCTTTCACGCCATGCGCAGCAGCTCGAGGCGCGGGTGCGCGAACTCGCCAGCAAGGCCTACTGGAACCAATTCAAGAAGAGCCCGGAGTTTGCCGTGCTGTTCCTGCCGGGCGACCAGTTCCTGAGCGCAGCGCTGACCGAGCGTCCCGAGTTGCTGGAAAATGCGCTGCGCCAGGGCATCGTAATCGCAACGCCGTCCACGCTCATCGCGCTGTTCAAGGCGGTGGCCTACGGCTGGCGCCAGGCCGTCGTCGCGGAACATGCCGAGCGCATCCTGGAACTCGGGCAGGATTTGCACCGGCGCCTCGGCGTATTCGTTGGACACGTCGATCGCGCCGGACAACGCCTCAGCAGCGCGGTCGATGCATACAACAGTGCGATCGGCTCTCTCGAGCGGCAGGTGCTGCCGCAGGCACGCAAATTCACCGAACTCGGCGCCGTCAGCGGCGAGGCCCTGCCCTCGGTCGAACCGCTCGATCGCATCGTTCGCGCCGTCAATTTGCATCCGGACGATCAACCGCCCGCCCCAACGCACGCCGACACGAGCGCGGAGCCGCGTGGCGAGCTGCCACCGCCGTCATAGCGCGCCTGCGACGACCGATGCTTGATGAAACCGCCATACGCCGATATTCGCCGCCGCCCGGGCTGCTGGGCGGTCGCGTTATCGCCATCACCGGCGCCAGCGATGGCATCGGCCGCGC
>JBOHZW010000288.1:0-8737 GCA_050738715.1 Steroidobacteraceae bacterium
GATGGAACGCAACCCATCGGTGGACTGGAGCGCGGTGGACGAAGTGTTCCTCGGCTGCGCCAACCAGGCCGGCGAAGACAACCGCAATGTAGCGCGCATGAGCCTGCTGCTGGCGGGCCTGCCGCAGACCGTGGCCGGCGTGACGATCAACCGGCTGTGTGGTTCGGGCATGGATGCAATTGGCAGCGCCGCGCGCGCAATTCGCGCCGGCGAGCTCGATCTTGTGATGGCTGGCGGCGTCGAATCGATGACACGGGCGCCCTATGTGCTGGGCAAGGCAGACAGCGCGTTCGGGCGCGAGCAGCGCATCGAGGACACGACTCTCGGCTGGCGCTTCGTGAACCCACAGTTCAAGGATCGCTACGGCGTCGACTCAATGGCGGAGACCGCCGAGAACGTTGCCGCAGAATGCGCGGTCTCGCGCGAAGACCAGGACGCCTTTGCGCTACGCAGCCAGCAACGCGCTGCGCAGGCCGGCGCGCGCGGTTTCTTTGCCGCAGAAATCGTTCCGGTCGCAGTCGCGGGCCGCAAGGGAACCATCGAGAACCGAATCCAGCAGGATGAACATCCACGGCCCGAGGCGACGCAGGCATCGCTGTCGCGGCTTGCGCCGATCGTGCGCCCCAATGGCACGGTGACGGCCGGCAACGCATCGGGTATCAACGACGGCGCCTGCGCGCTGCTGCTGGCCTCCGAGCGGGCGGTGCATCGCCACGGATTGACTCCGCGGGCACGCATACTTGGCATGGCGACAGCCGGCGTTGCGCCGCGCGTCATGGGGTTGGGGCCTGTTCCGGCGACGCGGCGCCTGTGCGAACGCCTGACCCTGCAGGTCGGCAATTTCGATGCGATCGAACTCAACGAGGCGTTCGCGGCGCAGGCACTCGCCTGCCTGCGCGAGCTGGGCATTCCGGATGCCGCGCCGCATGTCAACGCGAACGGCGGCGCAATCGCGCTGGGCCATCCCCTCGGGATGTCCGGTGCGCGCCTCGTGATGACGCTGGTTCATCACCTTACGGATACGGGCGGACAACGTGGGCTCGCCACGATGTGCATTGGCGTGGGCCAGGGCATCGCGCTCGCAGTTGCGCGCGCCTAGGAAATCGCGCGCGTCTAGAAGTCGGTGTGCACGGTGCCGTGCGGCAGCGTCCGCAGGTCGAAGGGCGTGACCTGGTACACGCAGTAATTCAGCCAGTTCGCGTACAGCAGGCTTGCGTGGCCCCGCCAGCGCACCTGCGGCGGTTGCGCAGGATCGTCGCGCCGGTAGTAATTGCGCGGAATGCCGATCGGCAATCCCTTCGCGGTATCGCGAGTGTGCTCGTCCTTGAGGGTCAGCGGGTCGTACTCGGAATGGCCGGTCACGAACACGTGGCGCCCGTCGCGCGAACTGACCAGGTAGACGCCCGCCTCGTCCGACTCGGCCAGGATGTTCAGTTCCGGCACCTTCTCGATATCGGCGCGGCGCACTTCGGTGTGGCGCGAATGCGGTGCGAGGAACACGTCGTCGAATCCGCGCAACAGCCGTTCAGTGGGCGCGAGCGTGCGGTGTTCGAACACGCCGAACATCTTCTTCGGCAGCGCGTGCTTCGGAATCCCGTAAAGATGGTAAAGGGCCGCCTGCGCGCCCCAGCAGATGTTGAAGGTCGAGACGACGTCGGTCGCGGCCCAATCCATAATTCGCTTCAGTTCCGGCCAGTAGTCCACGTCTTCGAAGTTCATGTGCTCTACGGGCGCACCGGTGATGATCAAGCCGTCGAATTTCTCGCCGCGGACTTCGTCGAAAGAGGTGTAGTGCTTCAGCAGGTGGTCGGCGCTGGTGTTGCGCGCTTCGTGCGTCGACGTGCGGAGCAACGTGACGTCGACCTGCAGCGACGTATTACCGATCAGCCGCAGCAGCTGCGTCTCGGTTGCGACCTTGGTCGGCATCAGGTTCAAAATCGCCACCCGCATCGGACGGATGTCCTGGTGCGAGGCTCGCTCCTCGCCCATGACGAATACGTTCTCGCTCTCGAGCGTGGCGCGCGCTGGCAGGCTGGCGGGAATCTTGACGGGCATCGGCGACGGGCTCCGCCCGGTTGTTGATGGATTCACTTTATCACAGCAGTGCTGCCGACTCGGCCGCTGCCGTATCATGCGAACACGAACAACATCGTGGGGGTTCTCGTGCGCAAACTCATCGGGCTCGTTGCCTTAGGCTTGACCGCTCTGCTCGCTCCCCATTTGCTGCGCGCGCAAGACATTGCGCCATATGCGCCGGTCGATACAGGGCCTGATGTCGCCGAACCCGGTTCGATCGAGGAGATTGCGCAGGCCACGACCGAGGCGCGCTTCATGTCGCCCTGGGTGAGCTACCTGCCCGCTTCGAGCACGGTGCCCTCGCCTCGCAGCTTCCTGCACCGGATTCCCGGTGCGCCGGGTGAACTGGTCAATGCGGAGACGGCGCAGGCTTACTTTCGAGCACTGGCCGCCGCTTCGCCGCGCACGAAACTGTTCACGATCGGCCGCTCCGAAGAAGGCCGCGACATCATCATGCTCGCGATTGCCGATGAAGCCGGCATCGCGAACCTCGACAAATTGCGCGCAGCCACGGCCGCGCTCGCCGATCCGCGCGTGACCGATGCAGCTGCCGCGAAGCGACTGATTGCCGATGCGCGCCCGATCTACTACATCAACGCCGGGCCGCATTCCGACGAAACGGGTTCCGCGGAAGCGATGCTGGAGCTCGCCTACCGGTTGGCGGTGTCGGAACAGCCGATGATCCAGCGCATCCGAGCCAACATGGTGGTGCTGGTCAATCCAGTGTTGAATCCGGACGGTCGCGACAAGCAGGTCGAATGGTTCTACCGCTACCTCAAGGGGAAGACGGATTACGCCACGTTGCCGCGCCAGGCTCCGCCGTACTGGTCGAAATACACATTCGTCGATGTCAATCGCGACGCGCATCAGCTGGCGCTCGCCACATCGAGGGCAGTGAGCCATATGTTCTTCGACTGGCACCCGACAGTCGTGCACGACCTGCACGAGAGCATCGCCTTGTTGATGAGCTGGAATGGTACCGGCCCCTACAACCCGAACATCGATCCATTGACCTTCAGTGAATTCCAGGAGCTGAGCTTCCACGAAGTGCAGACGATGACCGGCTTCGGCATGCCGGGCGTGTGGACGTGGAATTTCGGCGAATCGTTCTCCGAGCTGTACACCGACTCGGTGGCGATGAACCATAACTCGATCGGGCGCGGCTACGAGACTTTCGGCAACGGCAGCGCGGAGACGATGACGCAGGATGCCAGCATGGGACTCTCCTCGCTCAGTGGAAACACGAGTGCTGAGTGGTATCGCGTGTTGCCGCCGCCGTCGACACCGTTCAAATGGTCGGCGCGGGACAACCTGAACTACAACGAGACGGGTGCGCTGGCCGCGCTCGACTCCGTCGCGGGTCAAGGCAAGTCGCTGCTATCGAATTTCTACCTGAAAGGCGCGCACGCCGTGCGCAAGGGGCTCGATGAGGCACCATTCGCATTCCTGATCGCGGATGACCAGGGCGATCGGCTGCGCGTCGCGCAGCTCGTGAAATTCCTGCTGAACCAGCACATCGAGGTGCAGCGCGCCAGCGAAGCACTGCGCCTCAAGGACGGCACCTACCCGGCCGGCACCTATGTCGTGCGCCTCGATCAACCATACCGCAACTACGCCGTCGACCTGCTGACGCCGCAGGACTTCCCGAAGGACAAGGGCGAACCCTACGACGACGTGTCATGGGAATTGCCGGCACACTACCATCTCTCGGTCAACGCAACCGCCGATCCTGCGGTGCGCAGCGCGAAGCTTACGGCACTGGCCGCAGCACCGGAGCCGCACGGCGCCGTCGCCGGAAGTGGCCGCATTTTCCTATTGCGCGATACCGGACAGGAATCGCTTCTCGAGGCGCGCTATCGCCTGGCGGCATTCAAGATCGAAATCGCCGAACGCGCGTTCAAGTCGGGCAAGGCCGACTATCCGGCCGGTTCGTGGATCATCGGCGACCAACCGGGCCTCGCGGATGCATTGCACGATCTGACGACGCGGCTGGCGCTTGATTTCAGCGGCGTCGCCGCGATGCCCGATGTCGCGCGGCATGAGGCGAAGGCGCCGCGGCTCGGCGTCTGGGTTCCATGGGCCGACACCGATTCGATCGGCTGGGTGCGTTACTCGCTCGACCAGCGCCACATTCCATACAGCTATGTGCGCGATGAGGACATCCGCGCGGGCCAGCTGCTCGATCATTACGACGTGATCCTCTATGGCCACGTCGATCTCGAGCTGGCCGAACAGATCCACGGCATCCCGAAATCGTGGGGACCGATGGCTTTCAAGAAAACCGCGGAGACGCCAAGCCTCGGCACGCCGGCTGAGTCCGACGACATCACGGGCGGCATCGGTTGGGAAGGACTCGTGCAGCTGCAAACCTTCGTCGAGAACGGCGGATTGCTCGTGACCCTGGGGAGCGGTTCGATGCTGGCGCTCGAAGCGGGCATCGTGCGCGGTGTGCGCCGCGATGCGGGCGGGCCGCCGCGGAGCGAAGCCGGCACGGGTTCAGCGGCGGCCGCGGCATCGGCGGAAGCGCAGACGCGTACGCCCGGTGCGCATGTACGCGTGACTTTCGATCGGCCCGATCATCCGATCGCCTATGGGTATCCGGCCCGCACGCATGTGTTTCGACAGAACTATCCGTTGTATTCGCTGCCTCGGCGCTGGCTGCAAATGGCCTATTGCCAGAACTGCCTGGACGGTCCGCTCGACCTGCGCAGCGTGGTGCTCGAATGGGGCGATCGCGGCGGCGCACCGTTGCTGGTCAGCGGGCAGGTCTGGGGCGAAGGCGGTTTGATCGGACGACCGGCGATCCTCGACATGCCCGAAGGCCGCGGACATGTCATCGCCTTCAACTTCAATCCGCTGCACCGCGACTTGAATCGAGGTGACCAGCGCATGGTGTGGAACGCGATCATCAACTGGCAGGCGATATTGAAGCCCTCACCTTCGGCCGCTCCATGAGCGGCGCGCACGGCCTTGCCGGCTTGAGCCTCACGGCGCGCCGCGTTGCTCGCCGTGCAGCGCTACCTGTTGCCTGGCTGGCAGCTCTGTCACCCCTCGCTCATGCGGCCGATGTTCCATCGAGCTCGCTGCGGGTTGGCTCGATGACGTTGCATCGCTGCGCCACGCCCGATGCGTGGTGCGGCGACTTCAGTCGGCCGCTGGATCCGGCCGGCGTGGTGCGCGGTGAACTGCCGATCTATTTCGAGTTCTATCCGCACACGAGCGCCGGCGTCTCACAAGGCACGCTCGTCGCGACCGAAGGCGGCCCGGGATACCCGGCCACGTTGACGCGCGATGCGTACCTTGCGATGTATGCCCCGCTGCGCACGACGCGCGACGTATTGATCATGGACAACCGGGGTACTGGACTATCGGGGGCGATCGATTGCCCGGCGCTGCAGACCGCGCCAACGCCCTCCATCGAACTCGTTGCAGCCTGCGGTCGACTGCTGGGCGAGACGGCGCCGCTCTACAGCACCGCACTCGCGACGGACGATCTCTCGGCACTGACAGACCGCCTCGCTGCAGCGCCCGTGGACCTGTACGGCGATTCGTACGGCACATTCTTCGCGCAGGTCTTCGCTGTGCGCCATCCGATGCAGCTGCGCAGCCTCGTGCTCGATGGCGCCTATCCGCTCGGTGATGGTGACTATGCCTGGTATCCGGCCTATGCGCCGGCGATGCGCGACAAGTTCAACCTGGCCTGCGCGCGCTCGACCGCCTGCAGCAAGTTGCCCGGAGACTCTCTCAGCCACATCGCACCGGCCCTTGAGCAGTTGCGCGCGCACCCAGTGCAAGGGCATGGGCGCGATGTGAGCGGCCACGCACATCGGTTTCGCGCCGATGCCACCGCGCTCGCGATCGTCATGTACGGCAGTGCGCCGGCGCGCGCCACCATTCGTGAAGTGGATGCGGCAGCCAGGGCCTACACCGCGGGCGATCGCCTGCCGCTGTTCCGCCTGATTGCCGAAACGATGCTGGGTGTCGATTCGCGCGACGCCGCGCAGGCGCCCGCGAGCTTCAGCGCGGGCCTGGCTGCAGCCGTGATGTGCCAGGATGCCCCACAGGTCTACGACATGACGTTGCCGCCTGCGGCGCGCATCGCCGCGCGCGACGCCGCGGTGGCGCAACGCAAGCGCGCGGCGCCCGACACCTACGCCCCATTCACGATCGACGAATACCGCGCCATGCCGATCGACTACAGTTTCCTGGACGAATGCGTCCAATGGCCATCGTCGCCGCCCTCGCACCCAGCCGGCCGGATGGCGCCACCGAAGACGCCCTACCCGATCGCGCCGACGCTGGTCGTGTCAGGCGACCTCGACAACATCACGCCGGTCGCCGATGGGGCGGCCGCCGCCCGCAATTTTCCGCATGGGCGCCAGGCCGTGCTGCAGAACAGCCTGCACGTCAACGCGCTGCCGCACGCGCGCTCCGACTGCGGCGTCGCCCTCGTGCGACATTTCATCGAGACGCTGGATCCGGGCGATACGACCTGTACGGACTCGATTCCGGAGTTGCGGCTCGTTCCGCGCTTTGCGCGTCACGTGACGGAACTGGCGTTGGCTGAAGCGGAGTCCGGAAATGCCGCGACGCCGCGGCAGCTGCGTGCCGTGACCGCGGCATCGTTGGCGGTCGGCGATGCGTTGGTGCGCGCGCCTGAAATTGGCAGCGGCGATGTTGTGGGATTGCGCGGCGGGAGCTACGGCGTCAGCGAAACCGAAGCGGAATATCGCCTGGTATTGCGTGACGTCCAGTGGACGGAAGATTTGCGAGTGTCGGGCACGGTCAAGGCGCCGAAGCGCGCGGGCCCAGCGCATGCCGAGCTGCAGCTTCACGGAATTGGCACCTATAGCGGCACGCTGGTATTCGATTGGCACGAAGGAGAACCGCATGCGCGAGCCAGCGTGCGCGGCATGCTCGATGGCCGCGCGGTGGTCGCGAGCCTCGAGGCGCCGTAGCTGCGAAGCGCCGTAGCGTCGAAGTCTATTGCGAGCCGCGCCGGTACTCGTGCGCCGCGTAGGCAATGCCGACGACGCTGATGAAGGCCAGAGTGGCCCAGATCTCCCTGAACGACAGCGTCGAGAGCATCCACACGATGATCAGGCAGGCCGTCACTGGCACGATCGGTCCGAACGGAATCCGGAATGGCTTGCTATCGATGGCAACGCCTTGCGAACGCAAGCGCAGCACGCCGAGGCAGCAGATCAGGTACAGCACGAGTGCACCCGAGCTCGACATGATCAGCAGCTGCTTGAAGGTTCCGGTCAGCGCGAACGTGGCGCACACCGCCGCATAGACAGCGATGGACGTCGCCGGGGTGCCAAAACGCGGGTGCACCCGGGCGAGGAAACGCGGCAGTTGGCCTTGCTCCGCGAACGCATGCAATACGCGCGGCGATGACAGCATGTCGGCGGCCAGGCAGCCGCAGGCGGAAATCGCCACGGCGACGACCAGCAAGCGTCCGCCCCAGGCGCCGAACACGACATTAGCCGTGTCGACGAGCGGCGCCTTCGACAGTGGCAGCGCGGCGCCCAGCGTTCCCTGCGCGACGAGCTGCAGCCCCATGTATAGCCCCGCAATGATCGTCAGGCCCAGCAGGATGCCGCGCGGTACGGTGCGCGAGGGGCGAATCACCTCGCCGCTCATGTTGAGCGCCCCTTCGACACCGATGAATGCGTAGAACAATACGACAGCCGCTTTGCCAACGCTGCGCAACGGCGGTAGTCCGATCCACGCGAGCTTGGCGGGGTCGATCACGAACAGCCCGGCGATCACCAGCAGCGCGAGCGGCGCGATCTTGATGATGGTCAGCGCGATCGAGAGTCGTACGCCGTGGTTGACGCCGCGAATGTTGATCAGTGCGACCGTCGTGAACAACGCAAGAATGATGGCCACGCGGACCCACGGTGCGGCGAGCGCCGGCATTGCGGCGGCGAGCGTGTCGACCAGCAGGTTGACAATGGCCGCATCCGCGACTGACCCGCTCGCGGTCCACAGCAATGAGCCGGCGATGCCACCGACGATCGGACCGAACGGCACGCTGGCGTAGGCATACAAGCCGCCGGCCCGGCCGACGCGGCTGCCCGCCTCGGCAAAGCACAGGCCGACAAGGCCGAACAGCAGCGCACAGACAAGATAGGCCAGTATTCCCTGCGCACCGAGTATCCCGGCGATGATCGCCGGCAGCCCGAAGATGCCGGCGGCGATCGTCAGGTTGACGGTGTTCAGTCCCAGGGTCGTCACGCCGATGACCCGTTCGAGCGGCGGCGATTTCGTTGTGGGTTCCATGGCGTGCGTGCGGTCGACTCGCGGGCTCAGGCGCGCTGCGCTTTCCAATCCACCGGCGCGATCTTCGGCAGGATGAACACCCAACCGGCGATGCCGAGCAGATTGATTGCAGCCGCCACTGCGAAGGCGGTCCCAAAACTGCCGCCCGCCAGACTGACGAGCACTCCGGTCATGGCCGGCGCAACGATGCCCGCAACGTTGCCGCAGGTGTTCTGCACGCCGACCCAGCGTCCGGCTGCCAGCGGGCCCGCCATCGTTTGCGGAATCGCGTAGTAGCCGGGCGAGGACAGTCCGGTAACGAAGGCGAACAAGAACAGGCAGGCGACCAGGCCGTTGGGCGGCAGCAGTGCCATACCGGCCATGCATCCGATGG
>JBOHZW010000289.1:0-1830 GCA_050738715.1 Steroidobacteraceae bacterium
CGCGGCTGAAGAAATCGCCGGCGTGATAGAAAATCACTTCATCGTAGTCGTCGTTGTTGTGGAAGAACGGACTCTTGATTGCGCCCGGGTCAGTTTCGAACGGACGCGGCACGAAGGTGCACACGACGAAGCGATTGGCGACGAAGGTGCTGTGGATCGACGGCGGCAGATGATAGCGATGGCTGACGACCGGCCGGAAATCGCGCACGTTGATGCGGCACGCCGCGAGATCGCCGTGCCATCCGCTCGCATCGAGCGGGTTGAACGGGAACGTCGCGGTCGATACGCGGCCGCGGCACTTGATGCGCACGCGCCATTCATGTTCGTCCTGCTGCGCGCGGAAGGCAGCGTCCATGCGGGGCACGTCGAGCATCGCGGCATCGAACAGCGCATGTGGGCCGAGCAGGCCTTTTTCCGGCAGCATGAACGAGCTGTTGCTCGCCTCGATCATCAGTAGCGCAGCAGGGCTGCCGCATTCGAGGCGCCACATCGTGCCACGCGGCAGCACGATGTAATCGCCGGCTTCGAACGACAGGTGGCCAAAATCACAATGCAGCTCGCCCGCGCCGCTGTGCACGAACAACAGTTGGTCGCCATCAGCGTTGCGCGCGAGCTGGTCCATCGTGCCGGTCAGATTCCAGTAGCGCATCTGGCAATGCGCGTTGGAGAGAATCACCGGTGCGTCCCATGGCGAAGCCGGCGCGGCGGTTGCGCCGGCGGGAACGCCGAGTTTCGTCAGGTCGAAGGCATGCGGACGCAATGGACCATCGAAGGCGCTCCATCCCGTCGGCGGATGACGGTGATAGAAAAAACTCGCCGGCCCGAAGAATCCTTCCTTGCTCATTTCGCGCTCGTAGGTGCCGCGCGGCAGGTCGGCGTGCGCCTGGCGGCTGGCATCACCCTCGACCTTCGGATACCGGATGTAGTTCTTCATCGGCCTTTCGTTCTCCGTGCTGTCAGTCCGTCGCGTCCGGTTGTGCCCCGGGCGCCGCACGCTGGAAAGCGGCGTTAGCGTTGCACGCTTTCTCGATGCGGGCAATGCGCGGATACGCCGCGGTGTCGACGCCGAAACGGTGCGCGCTGGCACATTGGGGCAGCAGGCAGGCATCGGCCAGCGTCGGATGTGTGCCCACGCACCAATCGCCAGCGGGCCCGCGCGACAGCATCTCCTCAAGCGCGGCGAGTCCGCGAGCCACCCAGTGGCGGCGCCACTCGTCGATGGCGGGCTCGTCCTGTCGCAGTTTTTCCTGCAGGTAGCGCGTCACGGACGTGTTCTGCAGCGGCTGCACATCGGCAACCATGACCTGCGCCATCGACCGCACCCGCGCGCGCTGCAGCGGATCGCGCGGCAGCAACGGTGGCTCTGGACAGGTCTCCTCGAGCCACTCCATGATGGCCATCGACTGCGTCAGCACGCCGCCGGGGGTTTCCAGCGTTGGCACGCGCGACTGCGGATTCAGCGCACGGTACGCGGCGCTGTACTGAGCGCCTCCACCGGCGACGAGGTGCACCGGCACATACTCGTATTCGAGCCCTTTCAATTGCAGCACGATCCGCACGCGGTGCGACGCAGAGCTGCGCCAGTAGCTGTACAGACGAAGTCGGCTCACACGACACCGCGGCGGATCTGGTCGAGTTCGATCGACTCGAACAGCGCCTGGAAATTACCCTCGCCAAAGCCTTCGTTGCCGCGGCGCTGGATGATCTCGAAGAATATCGGCCCGATGACGTTGGTCGTGAAGATCTGCAGCAATACGCCGTCCTTGGCCGAACCGTCGATGAGGATGCGGCGTTTCTGCAGTTCCGCCAGTTTCTCCTGATGACCTACTA
>JBOHZW010000290.1:0-16459 GCA_050738715.1 Steroidobacteraceae bacterium
CTGGCGCTCGAGGTGATCGAAGCGCTGCGGCGCGCCGACGAGGTCGCGCTGCCCTCGTTCGACAAGGCGCGCGACGATCGGCGAGCGCGGGCTGAATGGCCGCGCGTTCATGGGCCCGCGCAAATCATCCTGTTCGAAGGCTGGTGCCTGGGCGCTCCGCCGCAATCAGAAGCGGAGCTCGCACAACCGGTCAACGCGCTTGAAAAAGACGAAGACGGCGACGGCGCGTGGCGCCGCGGCGTCAACGCTTCGCTTGCGGGCGAATATCGACGGCTGTTCGCGAAGTTCGATGAACTCGTGTTCCTCGCCGCACCAGGGTTTGAAATCGTGCAGCAATGGCGCCTGGAACAGGAAACCGGATTGCGCCAGCTAGCGGCCGCGCAGGACGCCGATCGCTCGCGCATGATGGACGATGCCGCAATCACGCGATTCGTCAGTCATTTCGAGCGGCTGACGCGTCACATGCTGCGATGCATGCCGGTCCGGGCGAGCCTGGTGGTCGAGCTCGACTCAGCGCGCGCGATGTCGTTGATTCCTGCGGCAATACATGAAGCGCGCGAGCAGTGAACCATAGACCGCGTCGCTGACCGGCGCGACGTGCAGCCATTCCAGGCACATATCATCGAGTTCGCCCGGATTCGCCTCCGCTGGCCGGCCCATCGACTGCACCAGTCGCTGCAGTTGATATTGGCGGCGCAGGTCGTGGTCTTCCACCGGCGTGGGCTGGTCCACATGGATCTCGGCGCGAATGCACAGCGTCCGCAACCTCGCTTCTTCATCAGCCGCGCCCGCCGTGGAGCGGGCCGAGTCGGCCTGCGCCCAGCTCGCCTTCAGCGCCTGCGCGGCCGGCTTTGGCCACTGCTGCACGCCGGCGATGAAGTTCTCGGCGGTCTCTCGCAGCGCTGCGGAGTCGGTGGCGCCCTGGCTGTGGGCATATGCGTACGAATTGATCAGCCGTCCCGCCTCGAGGAGGTTTTCCCAGGCCTGGCCTGCATCGCGCGCGCGCTGCTGCGCCAGCGCGGCCTGGCAGCGCTTCAGGGCACGCTCGAATCGGTCATGCAGCGCGCGTTGTTCGCTGCGCGGCAGTTCGCCCAGCGCGTCGAAGGCACTGCGCCATTGCGGGATCGACTGCATGCCTTCGATCAGCGCCGCGCCCGATAATGTGGCCAGCTGCTCGGCGTTCACGCACAGTTCCATGGCCTGTGCGTGCCGCGCCCTGAGGCCGGCCGCCTCCTCGGCGTTGGCCTGCTGCGAGCGCTGGTAGACCGCATCGCAATGCGCGCGAAACGCGTGCCATAGGCTTTGTTCCTGCTCGCGCGGCGTCGTGCCGATCGTGCGCCATTGGTTCTGCAGCGCCTTCAATGCGGCGAGCGCCTCGCGCGAGTTGTTCATCTCAAGAAGAGCCTGCGCGCGTTCCAGCAGCGCTTGCTTCGCAGCGAGATTGGATGCATGCCAGCCGTCGAGCCTGGCCTGGAGCCGGTCGAGCGTGGCGTCGAAGTCGCGCTCGACGGGTTTGTTGGTGGCGCGTTCGACCGGCGAGATAACGCGCCACTCGAGCCGCGCTTCGCGCAGCACCTGCGAGATCAGCCGCCAGTCGGGTTGTTCGCCGGCTTGCGCAGTTTCAAAAGCAAGCAGGCGCTGCAGCACGGAACGGCGCCGCTCCACGTTTTCCGCTCGCACCCGGGCCTGATGCGCGAAATATTCCTTGCAGGGTTCGTAGGCAGCCTCGGCCGCGCGGTCAAACCGTTGCCAGTCCGCTTCGGTTTCCAGCACGATACCTTTGCTGACGGTTTTCCATTGATCGCGCAGGTCGCGGATTCGTTCGGCCAGTTTCGGCGGCGGCTCGGCGGAGCCGGTCAATGCCTCCATCTCGGCGATCAGCTCGGCGCGCTTGGGCGCCGCCGCGTAGTCCTTCCACTCCTTCAAGTCATGCAACTTCGCATCCAGCGATTGCAGTCGGCGCGCGATAGACGGCGGTGGCGGCGCATCGCCGAGGCGCTCGGCGATCGCGCGGCGGATGCCGGCCGCGGGTCCGGTCTGCCCGACGCCCAGCGCGCCGTGCGCCTTTGCGATCAGCGCGCCGACCTGGCGTTCTGCGTGTGCCTCGGCGGCGCGTTGCTCGTCCTGCGCGCGCTGCAACGCTTCGCGCTCATGTGTCGCAACTGCCGCAGCGACAGCGGCCTGTTCGGCCTGCGCGCGCGCGGCATCATCGGCCGCAGCCACGGCGGCGGCCCGTGCGGCGCTTCGTGCCGCATCGGCTGCCGCGGCCTCCGCCTGTTGCATGCGCTCGTGCACGTGGCTCGCCATCACGGCGAGGCAACGATCGATTGCCACGCGCGCGCGTTCGCGAATGTCAGGTGGCGCCTTGTCTTCGAAAGCACGCCAGCGCGCCTCGAAGTGTTCGAATGTCGGCACATAGAGCGCGTCGTAGAGGTGCAGGCTGAAACGCTCCAGTGCCACGCACGCGCCGACGATGTCGCTGTCGAGTTGCGCCTGGCGCTGCTGCTCAATGCGGCGCACATCGGAGGTCGCCTTCAGGATGCGAAACACGCTCTTGTCGCGATCGCGCATTTGCCGGCCGAGCCGGTCCGCTTCGTCGGCATCGTCGATGCGTTGCGCCGCGAGTTGCCGCACCCTGGTGGAACTGCCGGAGACGACGAGCGTGGAAAGGTGGCGCGGATCGGCGCTGCGCAACTGCGACAACCGCTGCTCGGCCTTTGCGCGCAGTGCCTCATCCACTTCATCGGCCGCCACGGCAAGCAAGGTTTCGACCGCGGCCGAATCGAGCGCGCGCATGCGCTCCTCGATTGTGGCCGGCTGCGGTGGCGTCGTGAGCACGGCGCGCGCGCGAAGCGGCGCGGGATCTGTTCGGTGCATGTGGGAACGTTAACCGGCCACGGATGCCTTGGCAACGCCGGGCTTTCCGTACCGGCACGCAAAATGCGACCATGGCGGCGAGCATCCAGAACTACAAGCGGAGGCCAGCAACGTGACGCCTGACGAGTTCCGCCGTGCCGGCCACGCGCTGGTGGAGTGGATCGCCCATTATCGGGAACAGCTGGCGGCAGGCAGCATGCCGGTGCAATCACGATCCCGACCGGGTGAGCTGATCGGGCGCCTGCCCACGTCCGCACCGGAGCAGGGCGAGCCGTTCGAGACGATCCTGCGCGATGTCGATGAGCTGATCGTACCGGGTATCACGCACTGGCAGCACCCGCGCTTCTTTGGTTACTTCCCGTCCGGCGGATCGCTGGCCTCGGTGCTCGGCGACATGTTGAGCAGTGGATTCGGCGTCATCGGATTGAACTGGCAAGCGAGTCCCGCGCTGACTGAACTGGAACAGGTCGTCGCGGACTGGCTGCGCGATTTGCTGGGATTGCCGGCGACGTTCAGCGGCGTAATCCAGGACACCGCTTCGACCGCGACGTTAATCGCGCTGATCTGCGCCCGCGAGCGCGCCAGTGGCCACGGCGCGACGCGCACCGGACTCCAGGGCGGTGAGCCGCCGCTCGTTGTCTACACCTCAGCGCAGGCGCACAGTTCCGTCGAGAAAGCCGCGCTGCTGGCCGGCTTCGGCCGTGAATACGTGCGCGCATTGCCGCTCGATGCGGATTTTCGGCTGCAGGTGTCCGCGCTCGAAGCCGCCATTGCAAAGGATCGAGCCGCGGGCTTGCAGCCCTGCGCGATCGTCGCGACCAGCGGCACGACGGCGACCACGGCAATGGATCCGATCGGCGCGATCGCCGACGTTGCGCGCCGCGAGCGAGCGTGGCTGCACGTCGATGCGGCGATGGGCGGCGCCGCGATGTTGCTGCCCGAATGCCGTGACCTCTGGGCCGGTATCGAGGGCGCGGACTCGATCGTCGTCAATCCGCACAAATGGATGACGGTGGTGTTCGACTGCACGCTTTATCTGGTGCGCGATTCCGAGCACCTGGTGCGCGTCATGTCGACGAATCCAAGTTACCTGCAGACACCGATGGATGCGCAGGTGCGCAACTATCGCGATTGGGGCCTGGCGCTCGGGCGGCGCTTTCGCGCAATGAAATTGTGGATCGCGCTGCGCGAACAGGGCATGGAAACTATTCGGGCGCGGCTGCGCCGCGACCTGGCCAATGCGAAATGGCTGGCCGCGCAGGTTGATGGCGCGCCGCACTGGCAACGCGTCGCGCCGGTGCCGTTGCAGACCGTGTGCGTGCGGCACGAACCGCCGGGAATCCACGGCGAATTGCTCGATGCGCATACTCGGCGCTGGGTGCAGTCCATCAACGATTCCGGCGTGGCCTACCTTACGCCGGCGCTCATCGACGGACGCTGGGCCGCGCGCGTGTCGATCGGCATCGAGCAGACCGAAGCACGCCACGTTGCGGAACTATGGCAAGCAATGCAGGCGGCGGCTGGTGCGCTCGCGGGCTCCGCCGCGGCGGAACACTGACATGCAACCGGCACCAGGCGCGCATCCGATCGCGATTCCGCATGCTGAATGGGATCGTGCGCCGTGGAACCGCTACACCTTCCAGCACGTGCGCGAGCAGGTGCGCACCGCGCAGGTGCGCCGCAGTGCCGCGCCGCAGGCCTGGCGGTTCGCGCCGCAGGACCTGAGTGCAATCGAGTTCGAATGCGACGGCCGGCGCACGACCGTCGCCGATTTTCTCGACTCGAGCTACACGGACGCATTTTGCATCGTGCACCGCGGCGCGCTCGTCACCGAGCACTACGACAACGGCATGGCAGAGCACAGCACGCACCTGGTGCAATCGGTGTCGAAGTCCGTGACCGCGACGGTGCTGGGCATTCTCGCCGCGCGCGGCGAGATCGACCCCGATGCGCTGGTGACGCACTACCTGCCTGAACTCCAGGCCACCGCATACCGCGGCGCGACGATCCAGCAGGTGCTGGATATGACCAGCGGGGTGTACTGGGACGAGGACTACACGGCTCCCGATTCGCACTGCGCGCAGATGGACGTCGCCGCCGGCTGGAAAACCGGCGGCAAACCCGGTTGGCCGGCCAGCATGTGGGAGCAGGTGCTGACGTTGAAGCAATCGCGCGGCTCGCATGGGCACGATTTCAGTTACCGATCGATCGAAACCGACGTGCTTGGCTTCGTGTTGGAGCGGATCAGCGGTGTGCGCCTCGCCGCGCTGGTCAGTCGCGAACTGTGGTCGCCGATGGGCGCGGCGGACGATGGCTACTTCACGGTCGATCCGAGCGGATTCGCCTGCGCGAACGGCGGATTCAATGCGACATTGCGCGACCTGGCGCGCTTTGGCCTGCTGTACGCGTCAGGCGGCGAGGCGCAGGGGCAGCAACTTGTGCCGACGGCATGGATTGATCGCACGCACGAGGGGAATCCAGGCCTGTTCGACGGCGCTTATCGCGAGGTGCTGCCGCGCGGCGCCTACCGCAACCAGTTCTGGCTCGAAGAGGCTGGCCGGCATGTGCTGCTCGCGCGCGGTGTCTTCGGCCAGCTCATTTATATGGATCCAGACGCTGACTTTGTCGCCGTGAAGCTCTCGACCTGGCCCGAGTTCATCAATCCGGCGCGAACGCGCACCGCGCTGGCCGCGGTGCGCGCGATCCGCGACGCACTGCGCTGACGCGTCGCTTCCAGCGCATTTCCAACGCATTCAATCCAGGCTTGCGCCTCTATCCCAGATAGCTCGCGATTGAGCGCGGCGGCAATTCTGCGTTCCAGCGGCCGCCATTCACGTCGAGCACGAAACGCAGCGGTTTCGCGCCACGGTTCATCGCGACCACGGCAATGCTGGCGTCGGTATTGACGAAGGCCGTGGTTTCCAGCTGCTGCAGTGAGCCCGCGCAGACGACGCGCTGCGCGCCGGGGCGGATGAAGCGCGAGAAGTGGCCCATGTAGTAGTACGAACTTTGCCGCAGCAGCGCATCGCCCGTCGTATCGACAAGGATCGGCGCGCTGCAATAGTTGCCCACGTGGTTGGGACCGCCCTGCGTATCGAGCACGAGGTTCCAGTCCATCCAGCCCTCGGTCCAGCGATTGAGGTCATTGATCATCGAGCGCGCGTAGCGTTCGCCCAGGTCCCACGAACCGATGTGCGGGCCTTCTTCCTGGCACCCTTCGGTGAACAGCAGATGCTTGTCGGGCCAGGCGTCGTGCACTTGCTGCACGTGGTCGAAGTTGTCCTCGACGTACCAGTGGAATCCCGTGCCCCAGACATAGCGCGCGGCGGCGCGATCGGAGTAGACGACGTTCGCGCGCTCGACCATCAGGTCACGGTTGTGGTCCCAGATGATGATGTTGATGTGACCGAGCCCTGCGGCCGCGAGCTCGGGCCCTAAGTGATCGCGCACGAAATCGCGCTCCGCTTCGGCCGTGTAGGTGCACGAATCCCAGCGCTGCACGGCCATCGGTTCGTTCTGCACCGACACACCCCAGATCGGAATGCCTTCGGCGGCGTACTCTTTAATGAAGCGCGCGTAGCAGCGAGCCCACGCCTGGCGAAACTGCGGCAGCAGCGTGCCGCCGTGGTTCATCTCCCCGTTGCTTTTCATCCAGGCCGGCGGGCTCCAGGGCGAGGCGAGGATGCGGATCGGGTGCTTCGCCACGCGCATTGCGGCCTTGATGAACGGTATCAGCGCCTTGCGATCGCGTGCGATGCTGAAGCTCTTGAGCTCGGTGTCCCCCGGCGTCTCGACGTGCGCGTAGTTGCCGAGGGAAAAATCGCAGCTGTTCATGTGCGTGCGGCACATCGAATAACCGTGACCTTCAGTTGCGTCGAAGTACGCGCGCAATACTTCCTCGCGTCGTGGTTCGCTGAGCGTCTGCCAGGTGACGGCCGCCGATTCGGTGAATGCACCGCCAAAGCCAAGCAGCGTCTGGAAGCGGCGTTTGCTGTCGACCATCAACGATGCGACTTGGGCGTCGGCTGGTGCGGCGGCTAGCGGGCCCAACTCGGCGAGGCGCTGGTCCGT
Organism: Steroidobacteraceae bacterium; assembly: GCA_050738715.1. GTDB lineage: Bacteria > Pseudomonadota > Gammaproteobacteria > Steroidobacterales > Steroidobacteraceae > FEN-1191. The sequence continues at coordinate 6,949 of JBOHZW010000290.1, forward strand.
CTCGTGCGCCGTGAGGAAGCCGCGCATCGCGCGCGGTGCGGGCGCCGCATGCGTCGGGATTGTCGCGGCGACGGATTGCCCCGCGTCTTTGGGCGCGGCGGCGCCTGCGACGCCTGCGCTGCCGCGAGCGGTGAGCAGACCCCCGGCGCCGAGCGCCAGGCCCTTCAACGTGTCACGACGCGAAATGCGATCTTTCATTGCTCGATCTCCAGTTGCGTGAACAGGCCTTAGTAAATGCCGAGCGACAAACCGGCGGAAATCGTCGCGCCGATTTCGCGGCACTGCGCCAGTTCGGCGGCGCCGATCTGCTTCGGCTTGGTGATCGCTTCAGGTGTTTGCGCGTGCACGCACACGATCAGTGGCGGCGCGATCTCGCGCAGCCGCCACCCCGTCGCAATGCGCTCGATCTGCCGTGCCGCATTACTGCCATCGCTCCCTGCGCAGATCAACGTTGCGTACGGACGGCCATTGATACGCTCGAGGACCGGATAGTAACTGCGGTCGAAGAAGTCCTTCATCAGGCCGGCCATTGCCGCCAGATTTTCCGGGCAGGCGAACAGGTAACCATCGGACGCCAGCAGTTCCTTCGGGCCGGCAGCGGCCGCCGTCAGCAGCTGCGTCGTGACGCCCTCACAGCCGGCTGCGCCTTCCGCTGCGGCTGCAGCCATCTGGCGCGCGCCCCCGGTCACGGATTGAAAGACAATGAGCAGCTGCTTCATGGATGACATATTGTCACGCCGGGTAACGTCGCTGTTTGGCGAATTGTTGCGTAGCCTCAAGGATAGTCCAACCTGATCACGTGGCTGGCATCGGGTCGCCATTAGGATGGGGCAATGACTCATCGCATGCAGAACCGGGCGTGGGCCGCAATGGCCGCCGCACTGCTGCTCGCCGCATGTTCCGGCCACACCGAAGTCAGCGCAACCGGGCATGCCGGCCCCGATGCATCGACTCGCGCTCGCGCCGCGCATCGAACTTCCAGGCGCCGTCGAAGACGTCGCGCCCGCGGCGGTGCCAGCTGCCAATACCCGCCGCACGCTGCCTGAAACACCCGAAATCATCCGCCTGCCCGACGGCACCGTTGGGGTAAAGGTAGCGGCGCAGTACTACGACACGATCGTCGCCTGCCGCCAGAGCGATGGCAGCTACGGCACGAATTGCCCGCCGGCGCGGAAGCAGCGGCCGTGAAGCGCGCGCGCACAACCGCGTCGTTTTTTGCATGCATCGGCCTGGCTGCATTGTTCGCATCCCTGCCGGCGACGGCCGCCACGCTGACCGTTGTGGTCATGGATGACCCGGGCGAAGGCTTCAACGATACGACGCCATTCACGCCGATCGGTGGCAACAATGCCGTCACGCTCGGGCAGGCGCGCCTCAATGTGTTCAACAAAGCCGCGCAGCTCTGGGGTGCGCTGATCACGAGCACCGTGCCGATCGTCATCGAGGCGGCATTTGATCCGCTCAGTTGCGGGAGCAACTCGGGCGTGCTCGGTTCCGCGGGACCGACGTACATGTTCCGCAGTTTTCCGGGCGCACCCAGCAGTACGGTGTTCTATCCCGCGGCGCTCGCTGATGCGCTATCCGGTTCGGACCGCGGCAATCGGCATGACATTACCGCGACCTTCAACAGCACGGTGAACGGCACGGCGGGATGCCTGGGCGGCAGCTATTTCTATTATGGGTTCGATCACAAGCTGACCGGCCACAACGACGGCCGCAGTTACTTGGCCGACCTACTGGGCGTCGTGCTGCACGAAATCGGCCACGGACTCGGTTTCATTTCGATCGTCGACGAAAACGGCGTGGGACTCAGTGATGGTGGCACGGACTACCTCAGCACCTTCGATCAGTTCGTCTACGAGCAATCGCTGAGCATGTTCTGGCCGGAAATGACGGCCGCGCAGCGCAAGCAATCGGAAACCGGCCAATCGGGCAACGGCAATGCCGCGGCGCTGGTGTGGAACGGCGCGAACGTCAATGCCAACCTCGCGCGTTTGACGGCGGGATTGAGCGGCGGGCACCTGAAGCTCTACACGCCGTCGACCTTCGATGCCAGTTCTTCCGTGTCGCACTGGGATTCGAGCGCGACGCCTGACCTGCTGATGGAACCGCGGTACAGCTTGCGGACCGGCAGCCACACCGACCTGACTACTTGTGCGCTGTACGACATGGGATGGACCGGACATCGTTGTCCTGACGGCGTCAATGCGACGGCACAGACTGTCAACGTCACGCACGACATGGCGAAGACAATCACGCTGGCGGCCGACGACGGCAATGGCGATGCGCTGACGTACTCGATCGTTGCGCAGCCGACGCACGGCACGCTAGGCGCGCTCGATGGCGCAACCGTCGTCTACACACCGGAGGCGGGCTATACCGGCGCGGACGAGTTCAAGTTCAGTGCCAGCGATGCGGTGGTCACATCGAACACTGCTGTCGTGACGATCAATGTCGCCGCCGCGAGCAGTGGTGGTACCGGCGGAACAGGCGGAACAGGCGGCACGACAGGTGGCACGACTGGCGGCACAACCACCGCGGGCGGCGGTGGTGGCGGAGGCGGCGGTTCTCTCGATTGGCTCTCGCTGTCGCTGCTCGGCCTTTGGCTCGCGGCCGCGCTGAGGCGCACCACGTACCAAGTGTGAACAGGCCCTACGCCGCGTTAGCAAGCTGCGGCGCCGCCGCCGTTTCCTCGGCCCAGTCGGTGATCTGCCATAGGCGCAGATCGCCGTTGCGGTCTTCGACCAGCGCGGAGCAATTCTCGACCCAGTCGCCGGTGTTGCAGTAGCGCACGCCGTGCAGCGCGTAGTTTGCGGGCCGATGGATGTGGCCGCAGATGATGCCATCGAGACCGCGGCGCTGCGCCGCATGCGCCGCCGCTGCCTCGAACAGGCGGACATATTCACCCGCGCTTTCCAGTTTCGATTTCAAGTACGTCGCGAGCGACCAGTACGGAAATCCGGCGGCGTGCCGCACACGGTTGACGGCGCGGTTCAGTGCCAGGCTCACGTCGTACATCCCTGATCCGAGCGCGGCGAGCCAGCGGCTGAATTTCACGTTCGCATCGAACTCGTCGCCGTGCGCTATGAGCATGCGCTCGCCCGATGCCAACGTGTGCACGCACTCGCGATGCACTTCGAGGTTGCCGAACACGGAGCCGTCGAGGTCGCGGAATTCCTCGTCGTGGTTTCCGGGCACGTAGATCACGCGCGTGCCGTGCTTGGCCTTGCCGAGGATCGCGCGCAGGACGTTGTTGTGCAGTTGCGGCCAGTAGAAGCTGCGCCGCATGCTCCACACGTCGATCACGTCGCCGACGAGGTACAGCTCGCGCATCTGCACTCGGTGCAGGAAATCGAGCAGGACATTGGCGCGGCATTCGCGCGCACCCAGGTGGATGTCCGAGAGGAAAGCAGTGCGCACTTGCAGTGGTGGACGAAAATCTGAGCTCATGCTTCGGTCACTCCGCGCTGGCCAGTCTTGCACCAGCTTCGCGGCCGCACGTGAAACGGAGATGTCAGTTAGATGACAAACTCGTGAAATCAGATGGTTGCACGTGGAACTTAAACATAAATACCGGCGCAGTCAGCAAATCATGTAAACCTTCGTCACGGTCTCGTGCACCGTACATACGCCACGCCAGTCCTGGGGAAAGTAAGCCAGCGTATCGGGCTCGATCTCGATCACCTCACCGCTCTCGTGTACGTAGGTGCTGCGTCCCGCGAGAAAATGGCAGTACTCGTCGCGCGTCACATGACAGGTCCATCGGCCGGGCGTGCAGCGCCAGATGCCGCACTCCGAGCGCCCCTGCGGACCTTTGTGCAGCAGCTTTCCCGAGGTGTGCGAGGCACCCTCGAGCATCGTCGGGATAAGACCCCAATCAACGAGCGGGGTCTGCGCCAGCGGATCACGCAAGCTCGGCGCAGCGAAGCGACCAGGCGCGTCCGGCGCCGTTGCGTTTGGATCGGCCGTCAGCATGTACGTGTTGCGCATCGTTTCAAACACGGTGCATTCGCCGGCCCAATCGGCCGGAAAAAGTACCAGCGTGTTCGCTGCGATGTCGACACGTTCGCCGTTGTCGCGTCGGTATTCGGCACGACCGGCGACGAAGTAGCACAACTCGTCGCGCGGAATGCGCAGCCGCCAGCGTCCTGGCGTGCAGATCCACAGTCCACATTCGGGTTTTCCGGCGGGACCCTTGTAGATGACCCGGCCGCTCGATTGCGAGTTGCCCGTGATCGGGTCGGGCTGCGCGCCCCAGTCGACGACATCGGTGCGCGTCGAGGCGTGCGCGAGATGGGGCGCTGACGAGCTGCGATCAGGCACGACGCCGCTCCGCGCCGAGCAGCCCGGTGAGCAGCTGCGCGGCTTTCGCAGGGCCATCTTGCGCGCGCATGCTCTCGCTCGTTGTGGCGACGCGCGCGCGCAGCGCCCGATCTTGCAGGCAGGCGTTGATGTGCGCGGCCAGCGCCGCTTCGGTCCAACCCGCGCGATCCATTCGGAAACCGTGTCCTGTCTCCTGCACGCGTGTCGCATTGTCGTGGCCGTCCCACGCGAACGGCATGATGATCGCGGGCTTCCCGAACAACAGGCACTCGGTGAAGGAATTGTTGCCGCCGTGATGGATGACGACATCGACCTGTGGAATGACCGAAGGCTGCGGAAACCAGCTGTCGACGAGGACATTCGGCGGCAGATGCGGGTACTGGTCCTTGTGCGCACCCACGTTGACGAGCGCGCGGTACGGCAATCGGCCGAGCGCGCCGATCAGGCGCTTGAGCAGCGTGACATCGCCGGCGCCGAGGCTGCCGAACGATAAATACAGTAACGGTGCATCTGCGTGCGCGGCAAAGTGCGGCACGGTGTACGGTTTTTCCTGGCGCACGCAGCCTTCCAGGTACTGGAACTGCGCTGGCGGCAGCGGCTGCGATCGCTTGAAGCGAACGGCTTGTGGATACAGCAACAGATTCAGGTACGGGGAGGCTTCAAAGAACTGGCCCACGGGGTACGGTTGTTCACCCTGTGCGATGAGAAACTGGTTGAACTGCGCATGCAACGGTCCGATGACTTCGTTGAAGCGCATGCGAAAGCGCGCGTGGCAGGCGTGGTCGTCCTCGCCGCAGCCCGACAGGTGCGGCGGAATCGCCGGATCCTCGATCTCGTTCTCGGAACACGAGACGATGCGCACCCACGGCGCCCCATGCTGCTTGATGGCGGGAAACAGGATCACGTTGTCGATGCAGATAACATCCGGCTGGATCTTCGCCAGCACGCCCGGCAGGTCGCGCTGCGCATAGCGCGCGCTGTCGACGACAGCCGCCCAACATTCGAGTACGTAGTTGCCGATCTGGTCGTACGCGGACTTGTAGAAATTGGGCAGGTGGCCGTTGATGAAGTCTTCCCAGAAGCGCGCCATCTGCTCGGGCGGCATCGGCTCGGAAAGATTCACCGCATGCGATTCGAATCCATAGCCGCGATAGACCTCGACGAAGCCCGGATCGGACAGGAACACGGCCTTGTGCCCGAGCCGGGTGACCGCCTGTGCGATGCCGACGGAATTCAGCGCCGGCCCGTAAGCGGCCTCCGGAAAGAAGGCGATCGTTTTCGAATGGGTTTCTGGCATGCGCGAGTGATCTTGTTCGAGCTATTTGAGCATGAGTGCGGCTTGCGCGTCGAACCTGAGGTCAGGCGCGGGCGGTATTTTTGCTAGGCTAACGCGTTGGTTCTACGGCCCGATGGGGGTGCACAGTGGACATCATCGATTTCAGCGCACTCGGAAAACCTGAAGACAGCGCACCTGCCGCCGCGAATCTCGTCAGCGGCAATCCGCGCCAGCAGGTCTGGAACCTGTTGTCATCCGCCGATGCGCGTTTCCATGTCGGCGAGTGGGCATCAAGCCCTGGCGCCTGGCGCGTGAACTACACCGAGTACGAGCTGTGCCACATGCTCGAAGGCGTCGTGCGACTGACGAGCGAAGCCGGCGCGGCGCGCGTCTACCGCGCCGGCGATTCGTTCGTCATTCCCAGCGGCTTTCGCGGCACCTGGGAAGTCGTTGAGGCCTGCCGCAAGCTCTACGCGATCTACGAGTGAGGCGAAGCGGGTCGTTCAGAACTTGTACAGCGCTTGCAGCCAGGCCTGCGTGAAGTCGGTCGAGGCGGTCTGGTCCGAGGTGTCGTAGCGACCTTCGAATCGGAATTCGTAGTTCTTCGATGGCATGTAGCCGAAAGTCAGCGTGCCTTCCTTCAGCTTCTGCTTCGCGCCATTGAGCGCGCCGTCCTGGTCGTCGAGATATTCCAGCCGGAGCGAAGTGCGCCAGGTGTCGCTGATCGCGTAGTTCAGGTAGCCGGCCGCGGCCCACCATGTGAACGAACCGCCGCCGTTGGTAATTTCCTGCTTGTCCCAGTCAACGTTGGCGACGACGGTGAGCGCGGGGCTCATCGTCCATGTGCCCACCAGGTCGACCAGCGTCTTCTTGCCAAGGCCGGCCGCGACATCGGTGTCGCCGTAGTACGCGCCGCCGTTCAGCGTGAAGGCCTTCGCGGGCATCAGCATGAAGCCGAGCTCGAGCGTCTTGCCGGAGCCCGTGCTGGTCTCGGTATTCCAGCCGTTATTCGCGCCGATCGTGAATGAGGCCATCGGCGACGCGGCGTAGACGACGCGCACACCGGTATGGTTGATCGGCTCCGCATACCAGAATAGGAGCGAGCGAGTGACGTTGACGTCGCCGGTGGGCGCCGCCACTTCGGCGCCGGCGATCGTGCCGAACTTGCCCATCATTACGGTGACCTTGCCGGTGGCGTACTGGACATACGCCTGCAGCACGTCAAAGTGCGAGCCGTTGTTGACGTTGCCCGCGTAGCTGTAGCTGGGCGCGTACAGGCCGGTGCCGGCCTCTGTGCCATCTATGAAATTCACCAGTGCGCCGAAACCGGAAGCCGGCAGTTTCGAAATCGTCAGCGCGGCCTGGTTCAGCGCAAAAGTATTCACCGACGAGGTATCGTCGGGCAGCAATTCCGCCGAGTGATTGCCGTAGGAATACGTGGCGTCGACGTAGCCGGTGGCCGTGATGCCCGATGCGTCGAGCACATCGGAGAGCGTTGGCGCGGGGCTTTTCGGTGCATCGTCCGCAAAGGCGGCGCCAGCCGCGGAAATTGCCAGCAGGAATGCGCAGCGGGCGGCGAGTTGTCCAGGCATGGGCATGTTGATCGATCTCCTTGCAGTCAACGGATGATGCAAAGCATGTCCCGTGCCACCCCCGCATGACCCGGCAACGAAGCAGGGTGGCGCGCGACCGTCGCGAAATGTGCCGCCCTGTCATCGCGCTGCAACCGCATGATCCGGATAGGGATTACAGTATTAACTATGATGTGATAGGCATTACCTATTATGGGATCCGCGTTTGGTTCGCCGTGATGTGGCCAGCCGGGCACGCGCTGGAATGCACAGCGGCGCCAGGGCCTGCACCATTACGGGTATCGCTGGCGCGCCGACTGCACCAAGCTGGCCCGATAGGGCGCGAACAGGCCCTAATGCGCGGGCGGCACAGTTGTCAGGGTGTCGCGCGGATCGCTTCGCTGAGGATCGTGAACAGCTGGTCGATCTCGGCGCGGCTGATCGTCAGCGGCGGCGAGAAGGCCACGACGTTGCCGGTCGGGCGCGACAGCAATCCGCGCTCGAAGCAGGCGCAGAACACGTCGTAGCCGCGCATCGGATTGCGGCCGGACTCCGCAGCGAATTCCACCGCGGCGATCAGGCCGTAGTTGCGAATGTCGATCACACCTGGCAAGCCACGCAGCGCATGTGCACGCTCTTCCCAGTACGGCGCCAGTTCGGCGACGCGTTGCGGCAAGCCCTCACGCTCGTAGATGCCGATCGTCGCGAGCGCCGCGGCGCAGGCCACCGGATGGCCGCTATAGGTGTAGCCGTGGTAAATGTCGATGTCCGCGCTGGAACCAGTCATGAACGCGGCGTGGATATCACGGTGCACGAACACCGCGCCCATCGGCACAGCGCCGTTGGTGATGCCCTTGGCCATCGTCAGCAGGTCGGGCGTCACCTTGAACTGCTGGCTGCCGAACCAGTCGCCGGTGCGGCCAAAGCCGGTGATGACTTCGTCGAAGATCAGCAGCAGGCCGTGGCGCGTGCAGATCTCGCGGAGCCGCTCGAGGTAGCCGCGCGGCGGCACCAGCACGCCCGTGGATCCGGCGATCGGCTCGACCATCACGGCGGCGATGCGTTTTGCGCCATGTTCGCGGATCAGGCGCTCGAGATCGTCGGCGAACTCCACGCCTTGCGCGGGCTGTCCGCGCGAGAACGCGTTGCGTTCGATATCGTGCGTGTCGCGCATGTGCGCGACATGCGGCAGGAGCGAATCCTGCCAGGCTTCACGGTTCTTCGCGATGCCGCCGACCGACATGCCGCCGAATCCGACGCCGTGATAGGAGCGCTGGCGCCCGATCAGCAGGTTTCGTTCCGGCTCGCCGCGGCGGCGATGGTAGGCCAGCGCAATCTTCAAGGCCGAGTCAGCGGCCTCGGAACCGGAATTGCTGAAGAACACCTGCTCGAGTCCCGCCGGCGCGTGGCTGCGCAGCCGCTTGGCCAGCTCGAACGGCAATGGATGCCCCACCTGGAATGTCGGCGCGAAATCCATTGTCTCGAGTTGCTTCGCGACCGCGTCGCGGATCTCGGTGCGTCCGTGTCCGGCGTTCACGCACCACAGCGCGGCCGAACCATCCAGCACACGGCGGCCATCGTCGGTCTCGTAATAAAGGCCCTTGGCCTTGGTGAGCAGGCGAGGTTTGGCGCGGAACAGCCGGTTCGGAGTGAACGGCATCCAGAAGGCGGAAAGATCGGTGCTCATGGTGTGCAAGGATAGAATATTCGGCGCTTTCCCACCATGAGCAGGCGAGAATGACCATGCCCGGCAGCCACGATGGCATCGAAGCGTCGCTGCGCTTCATGGCCACCGCACCGCGCGGCCTGGCCGACCTGGTCGCGCGCGAACTTCGCGCGCAGGGCGTAACGGAACTGCGCGAACTGCGTGCCGGCGTGCGCTTCGCGACCGACCTGCGCGGCGGGTATCGCGCCTGCCTGCATTCCCGCGTGGCCAGCCGCGTGCTGCTGGAAGTGGCCGACTACCAGGCCGACGACACTGACGCGTTCTATGCCGGCGCGCGCTCGCTCGACTGGAGCGCGCACATCGACGCGACCGGCACGCTCGCATGTGAATTCACCGGCACGCATCCGACCATCACGCACAGCCAGTTCGGCGCGCTGAAGCTGAAGGATGCAATCTGCGACCAACTTCGCGAACGGAGCGGCGCGCGGCCGAGCATTGATCTGGGCAGGCCGGACGTGCGCGTCGTCGCGCATGCCAGTGGTCCGCGTGTGCTGCTCTACATTGACCTCGCCGGCGAAGGACTGCATCGCCGCGGCTACCGCCTGCAAGCCGGTGAAGCACCGCTGCGCGAGAACCTCGCTGCAGGAATCCTGCTGCGCGCGGCCTGGCCGGACA
>JBOHZW010000291.1:0-6279 GCA_050738715.1 Steroidobacteraceae bacterium
ATCGAACACCTCGACGATACCGATCCCGGCGTGGCCTACGGCGGGCCGCTCGCCGTGCTGGTCGACCGCACCAGCGCGTCGGCCTCCGAAATCTTTGCCGCGGCGATGCAGGACTATCACCGCGGCCTCGTGCTCGGCCAGACCACCTTCGGCAAGGGCACCGTGCAGGAAGTGATCTCGCTCGATCGCCGCTGGTCGCAGGAGCCGACCGGCGGGCAGCTCAACGTGACTTTCCTGAAGTTCTACCGCATCACCGGCGAAAGCACGCAGCTGCACGGCGTGCAGCCCGACATCGAACTGCCGGCGCGCATCAACACGAAGGATGTCGGCGAAGGCGCGCTCGAGTCACCGCTTCCGTGGGACCGCATCGCGCCAGTCGCCTTCCGTCCCGATGCGCCGCTCGGCGAAGTGGCGCAGACGATTGCGAAGGAACAGACGCAGCACTCGGCGCATGATGCCGACTATCAATGGCTGGTCGGCGCGTTGGCCGCGCTCGAGCAGAACCGCGCCGATCACTCACTATCATTGAACCTGGCCGAACGGCAGCACGAACGCACCGTGCAGGACCAACAGGCGCTGACGCGCGATAATACGCGCCGCATCGCCGACGGGCAGGCGCCACTGAAGTCGCTGAGCGACTCGCCGGCCGAGGAACAGCCCGATGTCGTCATGGCGGAAGCCGCGCGCATTACGGCGCAGCTGGCATTGGCCTCGGGCAGTGCGCCGGCGGGCAACACGACCACGGCGTCGGCCGCTAGCCGCTAGCCGCTAGCCGCCAGCCGCCAGCCGCCAGCCGCTATCGCAACAGTTTGCCCTGAGCTCGCCGCGCCGTGCGGCTAGCGCAACAGTACACGGTAGATTTCCCAGCAGTCTTCGGACAGCACCAGCGAGGAAGTTGCGCTGTCGTCGGGGGCCAGGCTGGCGGCGTCGGGCACGACATCGGCCTCGTCCCGGTAGCGCGCGATCTTGCGGAAGCCATCGACGCGCGTGCGGACGTCGGCCAGCAGCTCACGCTTCTCCTCGAGCAGGGTGCGCGCCGCGCGGATTTCTTCCATCATTTTCACGCAGCGATCGCGTTCGCCGTACTCACCGGGCACTGGCTCGCGCCGTCCACTGGCCTGGTACGTGGCCTCGTAGAGCCCGGTGCGTGACAGGCGCTCGCGCAACGCTTGTCCGTAAGCCACCGCCGCGAGGTTGATCGCGCGGCGCGATTCGACGGACAGCCCCGTGAAGTTTGGCTGCTCCGCGTCGAGCAGCGCGCGTTCGGCGCGCGCCTCGTTCAAGGCTTGCTCGGCCAGCAATGATTGGATGCTCGCCGAATGCAGTTCCTGTCGCACGCGCCGACGATGGAAGTAATGCCAGAAGCGCTGGAGCCCTGCGAGGTATTTCTCGAGCTCGTTGACCCGGCTGCGCACGGCGATCGCCGACTCCTCCGCGGCCTGGCAATTGGCGTCGACGCTCTGCCGGCGGTCGAACTGGCGGCGATTGAATTCGGCGAAGAAACCGCGGCGCTCGCGTTCGATCTGCTGTGTCTCGAGTTCGGTTACGAACTCCTGCACGAGGCTCTGCCCGAACGTCCAGATCTCGCGCAGCTGGTAAAACACAAGCGCCTGGTAGGCAGTTGCCGGCTGCGCGAGCCGTGCCTCCAGGCCCTGCAGCAGTTCCTGCACGCGCGCCGTGGCGCCTTCCTGCTGCTTGACGCGGTCCTTGAGCCGCTGGATTTCCTCTTGCGCGCTGCTGAACGATTTCTTCAGCTCGATGCGGTTGCGGAACAGGTGGAGGATGCGTCCTTCGTCCGGCACCGCATCGCGGCCCTCGCCGAGCGCAATGCGTACGAATCCCAGCTGGCGGAGTCGTTTCATGAATTGCGCAACCAGGCGCATGGCAGGTCCGTTTTAACCGGTTTGTGGATCGGTACCGCCGCGGGCAAAGCTGTGGCCGCGCTCGGCGCAGTATTCAAGCCACTTGTTTACCATCATGTTGCGGACCCAGCGCCGATCCAGTTCACGGTCCGCGCTGGAGCCCTCCGCCGGACAGGCCTCCAGGACGCGCGCATCATGGTAGACCCGCAAGCGCAGGTCGGGCACCCGTTCGAGCACTGCCGCCGCGCCGCGTGCGGGCAACAGGTAGCTGAGCTGCAGTTCCGACGTGTAGCGGGAACGGCCGAGGACGTTGAGCACCAACGTGCAATCGCCAGCGACCTCGGAAATGCGGCTCACCGCCAGGGTGGCCAGGTTGCCCGTCAGCGCCGCCAGGCGCAGGTAGTTGCTCTCGTACAGGCCCATCAGCGCGGCAAAGCCGCGCGGGCGTGCGCGCCACGAAACGATCAGGTTGCTTTCGGCAATCACGATTCCAAATATACCACGTGGGTTACGACCGCCAGCGGCTGCCCTCGGTGACCGCGACCTGCGTCACGCCGGCTTGACGAACAGCCGTTCACGATAGTGACGCAGTTCGGCGATCGATTCGAGTATGTCGGCGCGCGCCAGGTGCGCCGAGCGCTTGTTGAATGATCCGCTGAACTGCGGATACCAGCGCGTGGCCAGTTCCTTCAGCGTGCTGACATCCAGGTTGCGGTAGTGGAAATATTTTTCCAGCGACGGCATCCAGCGCGCGAGAAAGCGCCGATCCTGGCAGATGCTGTTGCCGCACATCGGCGAGGCGCCCGCCGGCACGTGCCTGGCGAGAAAGGCCAGCGTCTGGCGCTCGGCCTCTGCTTCGTTGACGAGGCTCGCGCGCACCCGCGTCAACAGGCCGCTGGCGCCGTGATGCGTCTGGTTCCACTCGTCCATGCGTGCCAGGATGGATTCTTCCTGGTGGATCGCAAGCTCAGGGCCCGCGGCAATTTCATTCAGGTCGCGGTCGGTCACCACCGTCGCGATCTCGATGATGCTGTCCTGGTCGGGCTTGAGCCCGGTCATCTCAAGGTCGATCCAGATCAGATGCTCGCTGCTGCTCAAGTGCCTTAAGGTCTCCAGGCGGTTTGAGGCATCATAGCAGGGTGAACAAAGCTTCCGCCGGTGGTGACGCTGCAGCGCTGCGCCAATCGGGGCTGGTGTTGGTCTCACACGGCGCCAGTGCACGCGTGCGATTGTCCGATGGCGATGAAACACTGGCAAAGGCTGCGCGCCGCGGCCTTACGTGCGTATGCGGCGATGAAGTCGTTTGCGTGAGCGACTGCCAGCACTCGCAGTGGCAGCTAAGCGAAATCAAGGCCCGGCGCAGCGCGCTCTATCGCAGCAACGCGCGCGGACGCGCCGAGCTCGTCGCAGCCAATGTCACGCTGCTGGTCGTCGTAATTGCACCGCGTCCGCAACCTGATTTATTCGTCGTCGATCGGTACCTGGCCGCCGCAGCCAGCGCCGGCATCGCCCCGCTCATGCTTGCGAACAAGGCGGACCAGGAATTCAACGACGCGTTGCGCAAAGAGATCGACGCGTTTCATTCCTGCGGTTGCGAGACTCTGCAATGCAGCGCCCGGAGCGGCGTCGGACTCGATGCGCTCCGCGTGCGGCTGCGCGGCGAGACCGTCATGCTGGTCGGTCAGTCGGGCGTCGGAAAATCGTCGTTGCTGCGGCAGCTGGTTCCTGGATCCGACGCGGCGGTCGGCGAGCTGCTGAAGGACGACGAAGGCCGGCACACCACCAGCGCTGCGCAGCTCTATTCACTGCCGGGAGGCGGCGCGTTGATCGATTCGCCGGGCGTGCGCGATTTCGCGCCGGCGGTCGAAATGCTCGATGAGAGATCGCTCGGGTTCGCCGAAATCGCCGCGCTCGCGCCGCAATGCCGCTTCGCCGATTGCGCCCACCTGCGTGAGCCGCAGTGCGCCGTGCGCGCCGCCGTCGATTCAGGTGCGATGAGCGCGCGCCGTTACGAGAGCTACCGGCGATTGCGCCGCCTGCGCGGGCAATTGCTGGAGCGAATCCCGCACTCGCAGCGCAAGCCCTAGATAATCTGACGCCCCGCGAGCGCGTGGGCGAGCGTGCCGCTGTCGATGTATTCGAGTTCGCCGCCGACCGGCACCCCATGCGCGATGCGGCTGGCACGCAGAGCGCGCTGCTGCACGAGCTGCGACAGGAAATGCGCGGTAGCCTCGCCTTCCACCGTGGAATTGGTCGCCAGGATCACCTCGCGGATTCCGCCCGCCGCCAGCAGCGCATCAAACTCGACGCTGCCGAGTTGCTCAGGCCCGATGCCGTCGAGCGGCGACAGATGGCCCATCAGCACGAAATATCGCCCGCGATATCCGCCCGACTGTTCGATCGCGACGACATCCGCGGGCGATTCGACCACGCACAGCAAACCCGCATCGCGTTGCGGATTGGAGCAGATGTCGCACAGTTCGGCTTCCGTCAGCATGCGGCATTGACGGCAGCGACCGACGCGCTCGAGCGCGCGCTCGAGCGAGTCGGCCATCGCCTGCGCGGCGGGCCGCGCATCCTGCAACAGGTGAAAGGCCATGCGCTGGGCGCTCTTCGGGCCCACGCCCGGCAGCGCGCGCAGCGAATCGATCAGGGCGGCGAGCGCGGGTGAATGGTGCATCAGGGCCAGCGGACACTCGTCCTAGAACGGAAGCTTCATGCCCGGTGGCAACTTGATACCACCCATCAGGCTGGTCATCTTCGCCTGGCTGGCCGCCTCCAGTTTGCGCGCGGCGTCGTTGAGCGCCGCGGCGAGCAGATCCTCGAGCATCTCGCGATCATCGAACGCGGCCGGCTCGATCTGGAAGCGGCGCGCCTCGTGACGGCCGTTGATCGTGATCTTCACCATGCCGCCGCCGGACTCGCCGGTTACTTCGAGCTGCGCGATCTCCGCCTGCGCGCGTTCCATGTTGGCCTGCAACGCCTGCGCCTGTTTCATCATGTTGCCGATGCCGCCGCTCATGCCCGCCCTCCTTGTCCCATCGCGCAATCCGCACCCGTCATGCCGGACGCCGCGCACGTACTGAATCGGGGTTTACCGTCGCACCAAAACGCTCCTGCAGCGCGCGCACGGTCGGATCGACCGCCAACGCGGCGCGTGCGGCGGCCAGTGTCTCCTGCGTGGCGCGCTCTCCCGCCTGTGCCGGCGTCTCCGCCGCCACCTGGCCGGCCGTGATTTCAATGCGCAGCGCTTCACCCAGGTAGCGGCCCAGGGCCTGCGCAAGTTTTTCCTCGCGCGCGCGCGTCCGGGCTCCGCTTTGGTGCGCATCGAGCGTCAGGCGCAGCAGGCCCGGCTCGCGCGCGACCAGCGTGCAATTGCTGGCGAGCATGCGCGTGGGTCCATCGAGTTCGATGGCCGCCAGCATCGCGCCCCACTCCGCTTCGGACGTTGCGCGCGCTGCAGTCGAGCCCGCCGATGAAGTCGGCATCCTCGGCATGCCAGGCGTGCCCGGTGCGCTGACTGGCGCCGCTTTCGAACTCGGAGCGGGCTGCGCGCCGCTCGTTGCCGTCGGGCTGGCTCGCACCTGGCCGCCCGGCTGATCTGGCCGGAAAGCCAGCATGCGGATCAGCGTCATGCGAAAACCAGTATGCGGATCGGGCGCGAGCGCCAGATCGCGCCGGCCCATGATCGCCGTCTGGTAGTACAGCTGCACGTCTTCGCCGCCCATCTGCGCAGCCAGCTCGGTGACCAGCGCCGGCGAATACAATTCATCGCCCGCATAGCCTGGCACCAGCTGCTGCAGCGCGATGCGCTCGAGCAGCGCCGCGAGCTGGTCGAGCATCTGTCCATAGTCGGGGCCAAACTCCGCCAGCTCGGCAGCGGCAGCGAGTACCGCGTTCACGTCGCTCCGGGCAAGCGCGGCCGCAATGCGCTCGATGTGGTCGCGGGCAACGGTACCCAGCATCGCCCGCGCCTCCGCCTCGCGCGCTGCGCCGTTGCCGAAGGCCAGCAGCTGGTCGAGGAGCGACAAAGCATCGCGCAAGCTCCCGTCCGCGGCCTGTGCCAGCAACTGGAGTGCTGCGGCATCGTACTGAAGCTTCTCCGCATCGAGGATATGCGCGAGCCGCGCGCTGATCAGCGGCACTGACAGTCGTTTCAGGTTGAACTGCAAGCACCGCGACAGCACTGTTACCGGAAGGCTTTGCGGATCGGTCGTCGCGAGCAGGAACTTGACGTGCGGCGGCGGCTCCTCGAGCGTCTTCAGCAGCGCGTTGAAGGAGTGCGCCGAGAGCATGTGCACCTCGTCGATGAGGTACACCTTGTAGCGACCGCGCGTCGGTGCGTATTGCACGTTGTCGAGCAGCTCGCGGGTGTCGTCGACCTTGGTGCGCGAGGCGGCGTCGACCTCGTTCATGT
>JBOHZW010000292.1:0-3651 GCA_050738715.1 Steroidobacteraceae bacterium
GCCGGGTTGAGGCCGCAACACTCACACGTTCGGCAATACGTCCATAAGTCTCGCCGGCCGCGACAGTGAAAGAAATATCGCGGCGGAGCTGCGGGAAGCTGGAGATCGGTGCGTAGCGCACCGGCGCGTTGCTGGTGGCGGCCGCGAAGTCGAGTTCGAACAGCAGCGGTCCATATGTAAAATCCAGTTCGCGCAGCAATGCGGGATGCAGTTCGCCAAGCTGCCCGATCACGCTGCCATCGCGCACGATCTGCGCGCTGCGGCCGGGATGCAGGCCGGGAAGCGAAGCGCCCGGCTCGTAGCGGCAATCGCGCGAGCGTCCAGTGAGCGCGAGCAACGCGTCGACATCGGCCTTCAGGTCATGGAAGTCACCATCGGCACGCTTCACGCCCCACTGCTCGGGCAAGCGCGTGCCGGCGGCGATGCCGGCGATCATGCGCCGCTCGAGCACGGCGCCGTCCGCCGCACGATGAAATTGCGTCGCAATCTCGAACAGCCTGACGCGTTCGCGCTGGCGGCGCAGGTTTTCACCCGCCGCCATCAACAGGCCGGGCCACAGCGATGCGCGCATCACCGCAAGATTGCTGGCGATCGGATTCTTCAGCCGCACCGGCTCGATCGCGCCGCAGATCTTGCGCTGCAGTTCGGGATCCGTGAATCCGAAGGTGATGGCCTCGCTGTAGCCGCGTGCCACGAGGCGTTCACGCACGCTGCGCGCGCTGCTCTGCGCTTCACTGCTCCCTTCGATGATGCGCGCGCCGAGCGGCACGGCTTCCGGAATCGCATCGAGCCCGCCGCAGCGCGCGAGTTCCTCGATCAGGTCTGCTTCGATCGTGATATCGAAACGCCATGACGGCGGCGTGACGCGCCAGGCATCGGGCGCGCCGCTTTCAACGCGCATGCCGAGCGCGCGCAATCGCGCCTGCACTTCGCTGGCGGGCACCGCGACACCGAGCAACCGCTTCACCTGGGAAGCGCGCAAAGTCACCGCGCCTCGCCGCGGCAATTCGTTCGACAGCTCTTCGATGCCGATCGGACCGGGCTGCCCGCCGGCGCATGCACAGATGAGGTCAGTCGCGCGCTCGATGGCGCGCTCCTGTCCGGTGGCATCGACACCGCGTTCGAAACGTTGTCCTGCGTCGGTGATCAGTCCGTAACGCCGGCTGCGCCCGGCAACGACAGCCGGGTCGAACCACGCTGCTTCGAGCAGCACGTCAGTCGTATCATTCGAAATCGCGCTCGCCGCCGAGCCCATGACGCCGCCCATCCCGACCGGTCCGCTGTCATCGGCGATGAGCAGCACGTCGGCGGTCAACTCGACCTCACTACCTTCCAGCAGCCGCATTTTTTCCTTAGGGTCGGCGCGCCGCGCCTGCAAACCGGATTTCAGTTTCGCCAAATCGTAGGCGTGCATCGGCTGGCCGAGTTCGAGCATCACATAGTTCGTCACATCGACAAGCGGGCTGATCGAGCGCAGCCCGGCGCGCTCGAGCCGTTCGCGCAGCCACCGCGGCACGGCGCGGCGATTGTCGACGCCACGGATGACACGGCTCCCGAAGCGAGCGCATCCGGCGCCCGGGGTCAACCGAACCGGGAATCGCTCATCGCTCTTCGCTGTGGCCGGAGCCACTTCAGGCTGGGGCTTCGCGCGCAGTGCCAATCCGCTCGCAGCCGCCAGCTCGCGCGCGATGCCGAGCACCGACATGGCATCGCCCCGGTTCGGCGTAATGCTGATCTCGAGCAGCGATTCATCGAGGCGCAGGTATTCGCGCAGCGAGGCGCCCAGCGGCGCGTCGCCAGGCAGTTCGATGATGCCCTCGCCCGCCTCGCCCAATCCCAGCTCGCGCGCCGAGCACAACATGCCTTGCGATTCGACACCGCGTAGTGTTGCGGCGCCGATGGACTTGTCTCCGGGCAGTCGAGCACCGACGCTCGCCAGCGCGGTGCGCAGCCCCGCGCGCGCGTTGGCCCCGCCGCAGACAATCTGCAATTCCGGGCCGGCGCCAGCGCTCGCCTTGACTTTGCACACGCGCAACTTGTCGGCCTGCGGATGAGGCGCGGCGCTGACGATCTCGGCGACGACTACGCCGCTGAATGGCGGCGCGACCGGCTGGAGTGATTCCACTTCGAAACCGAGCATCGTCAGCCGGTCGGCGAGCTCGCGGTCTTTCCAGGGCACATCCACCCAGGAGCGCAACCAGGAGACAGGCAGTTTCACGTGCGGCCTCTCATGCTTCAGCCGCGCGCGAACTGCGCCAGGAAGCGCAGGTCGTTCTCGAAGAAAAGCCGCAGGTCATTCACGCCGTAGCGCAGCATCGCGAGGCGCTCGATGCCGAATCCGAAGGCAAAGCCGGTGTAGCGTTCGGCGTCGACGCCGCAAGCCCGGAACACGTTTGGATGCACC
Source organism: Steroidobacteraceae bacterium (assembly GCA_050738715.1). Taxonomy (GTDB): domain Bacteria; phylum Pseudomonadota; class Gammaproteobacteria; order Steroidobacterales; family Steroidobacteraceae; genus FEN-1191. The sequence continues at coordinate 2,405 of JBOHZW010000292.1, forward strand.
ATGCCGCAGCCGGCGACCTCGAGCCAGCCCGTCTGCTTGCACACGCGGCAGCCCTGTCCATCGCACAGCATGCAGGAAATATCGACTTCGGCAGACGGTTCAGTGAACGGAAAATAGGACGGCCGCAAACGCATCGAGAGTTTTCGCTCGAACAGCGATTCCATGAACTGGTGCAGCACTGACTTGAGGTTTGCGAAGCTGACGTCGGTGTCGACCAGCAAGCCTTCGAGCTGGTGGAACATCGGCGAGTGACTCATGTCCGAATCGCAGCGGTACACGCGGCCGGGCGCAATCAGCGCCAACGGCGGCTTGCGCATCAGCATCGCGCGAACCTGCACCGGCGAGGTGTGCGTGCGCAGCAGCTTGCCGTTCTCGAGGTAAAACGTGTCATGCATCGCCCGTGCCGGATGGTCGGCGGGAATGTTCAGCGCCTCGAAATTGTGGAATTCGTCTTCGACTTCGGGCCCATCGGCGACCTCGTAGCCGGCATTGCGGAACAGCTCTTCGATGCGCAGCTGCAGTCGCGTGATCGGGTGCATGCCGCCGGCGGTCTCACCGCGCCCTGGCAGCGAGACATCGATGCCACCCGCCGCGAGCTCATGCGCGACCGCAACTTGCTCGAGCACCGCGCGCCGCGCGTCGATGGCTGCGTGCAACTCGTTCTTCGCAGTGTTGATGCTGGCGCCAGCGGCGGGACGCTCGGCGGGCTTGAGTCCGCCGAGTGATTTGAGCTGTTCGGTCAGCACGCCCTTCTTGCCCAGCCAATGAACGCGCAGTTCATCGAGCGCGGCAAGATTATCGCAGGCGCCTACCTGCACCAGCGCTTGCGCAGTCAGTGCAGGCAGGTCGTTCACGAGTGGACTAGGCCCGAGTGGACTAGACCGCCAGCGCGGCCTTGGCCTGCGCGGCAATCGCGCCGAAGGCGTTTGCGTCGTGGACCGCCAGGTCTGCGAGTAACTTACGGTCGATATCTATACCCGCGATACGAAGACCCGCGATCAATCGGCTGTATGACAGCTCGTGTATGCGTGCCGCGGCGTTGATGCGTGTGATCCACAATGCGCGAAAGTCGCGCTTCTTGGCGCGCCGGTCGCGGTACGCGTATTGACCGGCCTTGATGACGGCCTGCTTGGCGGTGCGGTAGACCTTGCGCCGCGCGTTGTAGTAGCCCTTGGCCTTGCCGAGGACCTTCTTGTGACGGCGGCCGGCCATCACGCCACGTTTGACTCTGGCCATGTGTGCGACCT
>JBOHZW010000293.1:0-23892 GCA_050738715.1 Steroidobacteraceae bacterium
GCCGGACATCGCCCGCAGACTCGCGGGCGATGTCCGGCTCGTCCTCGTGCTCCTTAGGTTCTGAATGGCGAGAGTGCAACGGACGGCCAGTCCATCTACCGCTGGGCGCATCCGGGCGGAGCGCCGCAGTTCACCCCAGCTTCGTTTGATAGCGTTGTGCGCATCTCCTTCGCCGATTCTTCGGCCTGCTCGCGCTGCAATCTGGTGGTGCAGACCCTGATCGCGACATTTGATCCGGTCACACGCTGAAATTTGCACCGAATGTCTTTGTCCAGGACCACCCGCGTCGCCACGGGCATTTGGTTCGCTGTAGGCCGCACCGTGTGGTTGCCGCATGCGACTACGCACAGGGCCGCTAGACCACAACCACCTGTTGCGATATGAGTCATGCTCGAGCGGACCAGTGATCTACACCAGGAGAATTTGTACATCTGGATGGCTCCATTTCGATCTGGGCGTCGCGTCGAAAGTTGGAACGACACCCGAGCTTCGTTGCGGAATCAGCAACTTACTCGACAAGGACCCGCCAGTGTCGGATGTGGCAAGAAAATGGCAAGATCTGCAACAACCGAGGCCACTGTCGGTCGTAGGCTGCAAGGCTGGGGCATTGGCAAGTCCCCGCCATAGGTGTCCGGTGATCTACAGGGAAATGCCTGCGACTTGGGACCCGGCCTTCAAGCCGCAGTTCTACGAGCGATGGGGCCGCGAGAGCGCGGTCATCTCCGCGCGCGCGCGCCGCGTGGAATATCCGGACTACCGCCAGCTGTTGTCGATCAAGGCCGCCTTCGGCGGCACCGAAGATTATTTCCTCGACGGTCACCGGGTATCGGTCGATGACGACACCTTTGCCATCATCAATGCAGGACGCTCCTACGGCAGCCGCATCGAAGCGCTCTGGCCGGTGCATTCATTCTCGATCTTCTTCGGTCCGAACGCCGTGAGCGACGTGTGGAAGTCACTTTCCACGTCGGTCGCGCGGCAGCTCGACGACCATTCCGAACCGGGAACGCACGGCGTGGAATTCGCCGAACGCCTGTATGAGCACGATCGCCTTGTCAGCCCGGTGCTGCGCTACATCCGCACCGCAGTGGATTCAGGGCTCGATGACGAGCAGTGGCTCGATGAACAGCTGCAGTTCCTGCTGGCGCGCATGATCCGGGTGCAGCATCGGCATCTGCGCACCGAAGCTGCGATGCCGGCGAGCCGGCCCGCGACGCGTCGCGAACTGTTGCGGCGCCTCGGGCTGGGCGTCGATTTCATCCATGCGCGCTATCGCGACTCGATCGCACTGAAGGACATCGCCGCCGCCGCGCACATGTCGTCGTTCCATTTCCTGCGCACGTTCAAGTCGGTGTATCACCTCTCGCCGGCCAATTACCTCAACCGCAAGCGCGTCGCTGCGGCGCTGCGCCTGCTGCAGGAATCGGATTGGGCGATGACCGCGATTGCCGAACAGGTTGGCTTCGGCAGCCGCACCAGCCTGTTCCGGCACCTGCGCGCGGAGTACGCCGTGAAGCCGCAGCGCCTGCGCCGGCGCGAAGGCATTGGCGCCGGACCTCACTCGATTCGCGCGGAACGCCACGCCAGCGTCGGTTGAGTCCGCGACTAGGCTTCTCGGCGCAGCACCAGTACGTTGCCTGCCAGGCATAACGCAACGCCGACCCAAAGCGCGGCCGTCCATTGCAGGTGCTCGAGGAAAGTCGAGATCAGCAGCGCGACCACCGGAATGGCGACCATCGAGTAGCCCGCGCGGCTGGCGCCGATGCGTTTCATCAGCGTGAGATAGGCGCCGAAGGCGAGCACCGAACCGAACACCGCGAGATAGACCAGTGGTCCGACGTAGTGCCAGGACCAGTCAAACGTGAAATGCAGGCCGAGGCTCGCAGCGATGAGGCAGGTGAACAGCGCGCCATACAGCATCGACCAGCCATTCACCTGCAGCACCGGCATGTGATGGCGCTGGTTGCGCGTCGCGGCCATGTTGCCGAGCGAAGCACTGATGGTGGCGCCGAATGCCCACGCCATTCCGGCGGTGGTGCTGCCGCCGCTCGACAGCGTGCGCAGCTCCGGCCAGAACAGCACGATGACACCGATGATGCCGAGCAATGCACCCAGCAGGTTGAGCCGGCCGGTGTTCACACCGAAGAACACGCGCATGCCGATGATGTTGCCGACCGTCAGCATCGAGCAGATGACGGCCACGAGCCCGGAGGCGAGGTACTGCTCCGAAACGTAGAAACCGACGTAGTTGAGGCAGAACAGCAGCAGGCCCTGCAGAGCCATCCACGCGTGTTCGCGCCGCGTGAAGCGCAGCGGCAGGCCGCGCAGCAGCGCGAATCCCAGCAGGATTGCCGCAGCGGCCAGGAACCGCCACGCGACGGACACCGCGGGCGGCACCGTGCCGAGCTGCAACGTGATGGCGAACCACGTCGAACCCCAGATCAGTACCGTGACGACGTAGAGAAAAAGGTCGCTCACGCGGCGTAGAAACTAGCGGCGCTTTTGTTTCTGGCGCTTCCACACCTGCGCCATCCACGCCTCGACCTCATCCGGTTCGCGCGGCAGGATGGATGAGAGGTTGCGATGCCCGCTGGCCGTGACGACGATGTCGTCCTCGATGCGCACGCCGATGCCGCGGTATTTCGTCGGCACCGTCAGGTCGTCGGTCTGGAAATACAGGCCAGGCTCGACCGTGAGCACCATGCCGGCCAGAAGCTTGCCGTACTTGTAATTCTCGGCGCGCGCCAGCGCGCAGTCGTGCACGTCGAGGCCGAGCATGTGGCTGACGTTGTGCAATGAGTAGCGGCGGTAGAACTGGTTTTCATCGCGCAGGGCTTCGACGGCGCTCGTCGACAATATCCCTAAGCGCTCGAGCCCGTGCGCGAGCACCTGCATGGCCGCCTTGTTGGGCGCCATGAAATCATTGCCCGGTTTGACCATCTTCAGCGCGGCATTCTGCGCGGCCAGCACGATTTCATAGATGGCGCGCTGCTCGCGCGTATAGCGGCCGGAAATCGGCAGCGTGCGCGTGATATCGGCCGTATAAAGCGAGTGACCTTCGACGCCGGCATCGAGCAGCAGCAGATCGCCCTTGCGGATCGTGCCATCGTTGTGTTTCCAGTGCAGCGTGCACGCGTGCGCGCCGGAGGCCACGATCGAGGTGTAGCCCACTTCGTTCCCTTCCATGCGAGCGCGCGTCCAGAACACGCCTTCCAGTTCACGTTCGTCCTTCGCGGTCTTGAGGCGCGCGATTACGTCTTCGAAGCCGCGCTTCGTGGCCTCGACCGCGCTGCGCAGCGCCTTCAGTTCGCTGGCGTCCTTGATGAGGCGCATCTCGGACAGGAACGTGGCCAACTCGTCGTCGCGTTTCACCTGGTCGTCGCCGCCCGCGCCAAGCAACGCCTCTGTGTCGCGCGAGAAACCGCACAGCATGCGCTGCCGCGAATTGGGCAGCGCCGTAGCAGCCATCAGCGTCGAGGCCAGTTCTGGGAGGGGCCGGCACTCGATCGCATAGCGCGTCGCGCATTCCTCGACTCCGAATCGCGGGCCCTCCCACAACTCGCCCTTGTTGCGGTCAGTGAAGAACGTGGCATTGGATTTTCCCGGACTCGGCTCGACGAACAGCAACGCTTCGTGCGTATTGCCATGCGGCAGCATCACGAGCACGCAATCGGGCTCGAACGCGCCGGTCAGGTAGTAGAAGTCGGTGCCGGGGCGAAATGCGTAATAAGTATCGTTGGATCTTTGCTTGCGATGGCCGGTCGGTATGACGAGAACTTCGCCCGGGAAGCGCTGCGACAATCGCTCGCGCCGCTTGCGGAAGCTTGCGACATCCGGAATCACGCGTGGGAGCTTGCGTCCTTTCGGATTCCAGCTCTTCAGCATGAACTCCAGCAAGTTTGGCGGCACTTCCGAGTCGTAGCCGGTGCGGATCGGTGTGGCGTTGGCATCGAAGGTGTTCATGGCGGAATCCCGCGGCGCGAGTGCGCGCTCGAATGACGATGCCTAATTATACAACGCTCGGACCTGCTCGTTGTGGTCAGGCAGAGACGCTGGCGCCTGGGCGGCGGCGCCGGCGGTTACGACAGCTTATGCGCCGCCAGGGCCGCATAGTGTTCATGCGCCTCATCGGCGATGCGTCGCAGCTCGCCAGGCAGTTCCGGTACTTTGGCGGCTTCGGTCGGCGGCGGCGCGAAGCCGGTGGAACTCTCGACTGCCGAGTACCAGGCGGGCGCCCACACGCCGTCGGTGTCACGCCGGCCGGCCTGCCATTGCAACATCGCAGCCGTGTACGGAATGCCAAGTGCTGCGCACACTCGCGAGAGCATGCGCGGCGGATCGGCCAGCACATCGGCGCCCTCGACGACCGGCGGCGCCACTCCGAGCCGGTCCGCTTCGCGCTCGAACAGCTCACGCTGTTGCACGATGCCGATGTCGGCGAGCGTCACTGCACTGCGATCACGGATGCGCGTGTAGGAACCGAGCACGTAGCGCGGATCGCGGATCAGAAAGGCGTTGCGCATGCTGCGCATCCACTCGCGCCCAAACTGCGGCAGCATGTGATGGGTCATCAGCTTCTGGTACCAGATCGGTTTGCCGCCCGGCACCGGGCCCAGCAACAACGTCGCCACCTCGCGCCAGTCGTTGGCCTGCGAAGCGAGCACCTCCGCGCGCATCGGGTGGTCCGAACCAGACAGCGCCAGATAGGCGGCGTAGAAAGGCTCGTCAATCACTGCGCAATCGTCACGTGCGCCGAACGACCGCATCATTGCGCTCGAGATGTTGCGCGGACCGGACCACATCGCGATGCGAAGCGCTGCGGTGGTCATTACACAGTGGCCGTCGCCTGCGCGTCGCGCAAGGCGGCGTAGAGGTCACGCACGCGCTGCGTGATCGGTCCCGGCAGCGTGGCCGACAGCACGCGTCCGTCGATCTCGCGCACCGGCGTGATGCCGCCGAAGGTTCCCGTCAGGAAGGCCTCGTCGGCATCCTGTACCTCGGCCAGCGTGAATTCACCACTCTGCAGCGGCAATTGCGCCTGAGGACACAGCCGCATGACGTTGCCGCGCGTGATGCCGTTGAAGCAGTACTCGCCGGTCGAGGTCTTGATCACGCCATTCTTCACGAAGAAGAAGTTGGTCGCATTGCAGCTCGAGACGAATCCGTTCGGATCGAGCATCAAGGCTTCATCGGCGCCCGCATCGATCGCCTGCAGTAGCGCGCTGATCAGGTTCAGGCGGCTGTGCGAATTCAGGCGCATGTCGAACATCGATGCCGGTGTGCACAACACTGACGAGGTGGCGAGGCTCGCTCCGGTGCTCGCCAGCGAGGGCGCCGGCACCTTGTATTCCGCGGCGATCGCGACCGTCGCACGGCCGAGTGCGTTGCGCGGGTCCTGGTTCAGCGCCGATTTCTCGCCGCGCGTGACCATCAGGCGGATATGCACGCCATCGTGCATCTGGTTTGCGGCCAGCGTGCGCTGCAGTTCGGCCGCGAGCTTCGCGCGGTCCATGCCGATATCCAGCCGAATGTGCGCGGCGCCCCAGTACAGGCGATCGAGATGCTGGTCCAGGAACATCAGCGCGCCCTTGTGCAGCCGGATTCCTTCCCAGACGCCATCGCCGCAGACGAAGCCGCCGTCGTAAAGCGACACGCGCGCCTCGGCGCGCGGCACCAGCGAGCCATTCAGGTTGATGAGGACGCGTTCGTTGCGCGGGTCGGGGACTTGTTGCTGACTGCCGGCCATGCGGTGTTCCAGTGCGAATGCAGCCGCTATGGTTGCGCGGCGGCCACGAAAGATGCAACCCTGCGCGCATGCTGAGTGCCGTCGAAGTCGAAACCGCGCCGAATCCAACGCGCTCCGTCATCTGGCTGCACGGCCTCGGCGCTGACGGCCACGATTTCGAGCCCGCAGTGCCGTACCTGCATCAGTCGGGCGGCCCGGCGCTTCGTTTCGTGTTTCCGCACGCGCCCGTGCGCCCCGTTACGCTCAATGGCGGATTGCCGATGCGCGCGTGGTACGACATCGGCGCGCTCAATCGGCAGGCGCCACAGGATGAAGCGGGCGTACGCGCCGCGGATGCATCGGTTCGCGCGTTGATTGCGCGCGAGAATGAGCGCGGTATCGCGACCGGCCACATCGTGCTGGCCGGATTTTCGCAGGGCGGCGCACTGGCGCTTTACACCGGCACGCGGCTGCCGGAAAAACTCGCGGGCGTCGTCGGATTGTCGTGCTACATCCTGCTCGCCGAGAGCTTTGCCGCCGAGCGGCAGGCCGCGAACCAGCACACGCCGTTCTTTCTCGGGCATGGCACGCAGGACCCGGTCGTCGTTCCGGAACTCGGCGCCGAAGCGCGCGCGCAGCTCGCCGCGTCGGGCTACGACGTCGAGTGGCACGACTACGCGATGGCGCATTCGGTGTGCGCCGAGGAACTCGCGCACATTGGCGCGTTCCTGCAACGCGTGATGCGATAATCGGCCTTCACGGGAGCGTATTCGCCTCGAGCCACCAACCGCGCCCCGGCGCTGGCGTCTGAAAGCGCAGCGCCGCTCGGCTCGGGTTGTTCCAGCACGCCAGCGCCATCGCCGGCAACTGCCAGCGTGTGCCGTCATCGGCGTGCACCGTGGCGGGCGAGGTCGTGAAAAGCGCAACGAGTTCATGGTTGGTCGCAAGCGAGGCGCAGTGCCGCAGCGAATGCTGCCGCAAAGTGCCGTGGGCACGGCGCAGCATGATGTTGAAATCCTGCGTCGCGGCGCCGAGCGCCGTGCACTGCGTCGGCACATCGCCGCCGAACGCGTGCAATCCGTCCGCCGATGCGCCGAGCCGTTGCGGCGCCGAGCCTTGCGTCGCCAACGCCACATCGCCGCCGCTCAACACCGCGAACCAGCGATCCACGCCCGCATACAGCGAGAACGGGCCCGAGGCGTTGATGTCCGCGACACTGACCCGCACGATCCATTCGGCGGCAGTGGGCCAGGCAAGCAGCTCGCGCGTCGTGCCGCCGCCGTTCTTCCAGGGCGACGGCACGGCATCCGCGACACGCGCGATCGTCGGCGCTGAGGGCTGCATCACGGAGGGGTCACTGCGAACTGACAGGCTTCAGCGTAACGGATCGGTAGACGATAGTGAGGTCGCCATCCTGCGATGCCGTGGTCACCGCCGGATCCGCGCTACGTAGCGTTGCGCCCTCGGGTGGCAATCCATAGGAACGATCGAGCAGGCGCAGCGTGTGCGTGTCGCTGTCCGGGACGGTCAGTTCGAGCTCGAGCCCTGAGTCGTCGACACCGATCAGGTCCAGCCACTGCGTGCCATCCGGGGCGCGCCAGAAATGCGCAGACAGGCGCTGCTCGTTCTCGAGCAGCGTCGCCGACTGAACGGTCAACGCAGGCGGCAGCGCCAATTCGATTTCTGGCGCAGCGCGCGCGGACCGCAATCGCAGGCGGTAGGTCGTTGCCGATGCGTGCGACGCCGAATCGATGATCTGTAGCTCGGGCGGCGCGAAGTCCAGGCGTGGCGCGGCGCTCGTGTGCACGGCGGAGATGTTGCCCATGGGGAGCGACGCCTCGCGATGCGCTGCCGTTTCGTCGAACCCCAGTTGGGGGGCGCTGCGTTTCGAGTCGGGCTGCAGGATCCAGCGCGCGTCGCCGCGATCGGAATCGAGCGCGTACCAGAGCAGCGTGCGTTGCGGCATCTGCCTCGAGTACAGCGGCTGCAAGATCATCAGCACGGCGCCGAGAACAACGCCCACGGTGGCGAGCAACAAGCTGGCGCGATGGGTGCGTGAGCGCACATCGACCACCAGCGGCGCCAACCCGATCGCGATGAGTCCGCAGATGGCCGTGATGATCGGCCACGCGTCCGCGCCGAGCGCCGGGTACGTCATCAGCAGCGATGGCAGCAACGTGAACGCCGCGCCGAACACCGGCAGCGCTATCGCCAGTGGCGGCAATTCGGCCGCGCCGCGCGCACGACTCAACGCGCGCAACACCAACAGGCTGCCGAGCAGGCCGGCCGCGACCGGCACGATGAACAGGAAACTCAGTTCTGCAAATTGCAGCGAGCACAGCAATGCCAGCACGCTCAGCAGCGTAAGGTTCGCAATCCACAGGCTCCATGCGCCGGTACGGCGCGCGAATATACGCGCGGCCATGAGGGGAACCAGCAGCGCGAGTGCGACGCAGGCGGCGTGCAGGCCGAGCGGATGTGCCGCCCAGCCATAAGCCTCGGCCGGCGGCACCGCGCCGCTCGCGCGCAGCACCGACACGAGCACCGCCGCGATCAAAGTCACGCCGAGCCAACTCGCAATCGCTGCCGCCAGCGCGTAGACAATAGCTTGCGCCGGAATCTCGACGCGGCGGCGAATGCGCCACAACACGGCGAGCAGCGAGGCGAACAGCGCGATGCCGATGGGCGGCGCGAGACTAGCCGGCCAGTGCAGCAGCGCGCGTCCGAACAGATCAAAGAACACCGCACCCGAAGCACCGGGGTGCGACAGATCGGCGGCCGACAGCGCCTGCAGTGCCGCGAGCGCGTTTTGTCCCTGGTGCTGCAGGCTGCCGCGATCGAGGTTGTCCAGCGTGTCCTGTGGCGTGTGATAGCGCTCAACGTCGCCGATCAGCGCGAAATTGAAACCCTCGAAACCCGCCCGCTTGAACACCGTAAAGTCCGTGTCGTTGGGCAGCAGCTTGTAGATGAAGTAGTACAGCGAATTGCTCTTCGGGCGCGCGACCGCATGCGCAAACAGCCGCATCGAGAAATCGGTCGCCGCGCCGGTCTCGAACATCAGGCTGGGTCCGCTGTCCCCGCGCGCCTCGAGGTTGACCACGGCCTTGACCGTCCGCGCGAGCGGATGCGCATCGACGAACAATTTCGCGCCGAGCAATCCGGCTTCTTCGCCCTCGTCGATCAGCAGGATGATCGGATACCGCGCGGGTGGCTGCTCGCGCAGCACGCGCGCGATCTCGAGGATCGAGGCCACGCCGATGCCGTCATCGGCCGCGCCGGGACCCGCTGGAACGGAATCGTAGTGCGCGGCAAGCAGGACCGCGCCGCTGGCCGGATCGCTCCCTGCGACGCGTGCGACGATGTTGACCACCTTGCCACAGGCGAAAGTCCGATCGCAGACCCAGCCGCTGTGCAATTCAGCGGGAATGCCCAACGCCGCAAGCCGCGCGACGATGCGCGTGCGGATTCGCGCGTCGGCGGCGCTGGCCAGCGGATGTGGAACGCCCTCATCGAGCAGCGCCTGCAACTGCGCCGCGGCGCGAGCGGCAGAGAAACTCGTAGCCGGCGCATCGAGCGGCAGTGGCGCCGGCGGATCATCGAGCCAGTGCGCGAGCCCCGCGAAACCCAGCAGCGCAACGAGAATCCCCCAGAACGCCCTGCCACCCGACCTGACGCTTGATCCCGCGCTGCTGCGCATTGTCCGGCCCCCCTGCTAGCGAAGGGCCGATCATACAAGGGCTCTATGAATTGAGCCGCACCGCGATTGCCAGCGCGCCCACGACGATGACCGAGGCGATGACTGCGAAGCGCATGAAGTTGTCTTTCCTGTCCATTGCGTGCCCCGGTCTGTATTGAGTGTGCGGATCATTCCAGCGGGGCACGCCCGCACCGGCAAGCTGTCGCGATTACCGCACAGCAATGCCCGGCGAGCACAGGAGGATTACGTCCAGTCAGTGCGCCGGAACATCGCCAGCAGGCGTCAGCTTGTCGATCGCAGTGGGCAGCGCCTGGCTCAAGCGTGCGAGCAGGTCCTGCGGATTGAGGCCTACCTTGGCTGCGAGCTGCGAAACCGTATCGGCGCCAAGAGCGTTGTGCAGTTGATCCGGCGAAACAGGCTGATTCGGGCCCGTGCCCACCCACGACTTGACCGTATTGCCGAGGCCTTTTTGCTGCAGCTCGCTGACGATGCCACTGACGCCGCCGTGCTTCTGGATCAGCTGATTCACGACCGTGGCCATTTCGGCGCCGACGACGCCGCCCAGGATTCCATCAAACATGCCCATGGTTACATCCCCTTCTTTTTTGCAGGCGCTCCGGGATGGCGCATGATACGGCAATGCGAACCATCATTGGTTGGCTTGCGGCGTCAATCCTCGGCGCGGCCGGGTGGTGGCTCGGCGCGCACGTCGGGCTCGTTGCCGCCGTTATCGTCAGTTCGCTTGCTGGGGGCGCAGGGCTTTACTACGGCTTCCGCTGGTTCGACCAGAACCTCGCCTAGCCTTACGCGACCCTAGACCAACGTTGCCCCTTTTGGCGCGTACACGACAACCGTGCCGGCGATCTTGTCGTGCCACGACTGGCGCTCCGGATCGAACACGACCCAGATGAAGCCGAGCCCGACGACGACCGCGGACAGGAAGGCGCCCAGCGCGCGCACGATCGCCGTGGGCCAATCGATGGCTCGCCCGTCGAGCCGCACCACGCGCAGGCCGCAGACGATGCCGCCGACGGTCGTGCCGCGCAGCTTCCACATCACCGCGCCGTAGGCCGCCAGGAACAACGGCAATCCGTGGTGTGCCATGTGCACCAGTGAGAGCACGATGCCGACCAGCACGAAGTCGAGCAGCAGCGCCGCGAGGCGAATCCAGAAGCCCGCGCGGGTGTCGATTTCCAGCGATACCGGCGGCAACGCGGCGGCGGGAGGCGGCGGCGCGGAGGGCGGCGGTGCCGTTGCCGCCGGAGCATCGGTGGCAGCGGTGAACGATTCCCCGCCGAGCGGCGCAGCACTCGCAGCGACACCAGCGGCGCCCGCCGATGCAGCGGAAGGGGCGGCCGTTGCGGCAGGCGGCGGCAACCTGGCCGCACGGTTCGCGCGCATTGCCAGGATCAGCGTGTACACGACGATGCCGACGCCCAGGATGTCGAAGGCCTTGTACGTGATGAATCCGAGCACCGGCACGACGTACAGCAGCAGCATGATGACGCCACCGACAAGCACGGCGAGCGCCGCATGCGGTTCACGGCCATCGTCACGCGACGGAATCACGCGACGTCCAAGCCAGGCCAGCACCACGGCCTTGCCGAACAAGCCTGCGATGAACAATCCAAAGGCGAGGAAGGGCACCAGGATCATGCCGATCACGGTGACCACCAGCAGCAGGAACACGATCGGTTTCAGGATGAAGGTGAAAATCGAGGCGAGTATCGTGCGGCCCGGGCGCGACTCCATCGTGCGCACGCAATCGATTACGTTCTTCGGGAACACCAGAGCGATCAGCAGGTACAGCGCGAGGAAACTCAACGCGAGCGTCCACGCCCAGCCGATACCCGCTGCGAATGCGAGCGGACGGCCGAGCAGCAGGCAATGATGCACCCACGAATGGAGCCATTCGAAGCCGCCCATGTTGCCGAACATGGCCACTTCCTGGACGTTTCCATGGACGATGGCCGCCGGATCGCGGATCAGTTCGCCGCCAACCGCGACCACATCGCCACCGACGTCGGCGTGCGGACCGAGTTCGACGTTGCCGAACACCGCGACGACGTTGTCGCCGACGTGGCTGTCGACATAGGTATTGCCGAGCACCGCGACCGCGGCATCGCCGACAGGACCGGTGACGCGCGTATTGCCGACAACCGAAACCACGGCATCGTCGACTTCGCCGGCGCTCGTGGAAGAGCCCAGCACCGACACCACCGCTTCGGCGTGCTCGCCGGCCAGCAGCGTCGAGTTGCGGCCGATGCCAACGAGCGCATGCTTGTTGACCCGATAATCGTCGGGCGTATTGCCCGCGTCGGATTCGTCGTCTTGCGTGGCGGCAGTGTCGCCGGACTTGTCGTCCTTCGCATCAGCCGTGATGGTGATGTGCAGCTTGTGTTCGTGCTTCATTGCGGGGAGCTGTGGCGCAGCCGGGGCGGTTGGCGCCGCCGCAGCGGCGGCAGCGCCGTGGGGCGTTTTGGGCGCCGGCGCGGCGACATGCGCGGGACGAGCAGGCGCGCTCGGGCCGGCGGCGGGAGTGGTGGGAGCGGTGGGAACCACTGTGGTTTCAGCGGGTGCAGGCGCAACAACATCTGGCGCGGCAACATCTGGCGCAGCGGCTGCGGGCGCCGCGTCCTGCGCGGAGCTCATTTGCGATGCGGCCAGCAGGCCGGACAGCGCGAGTGCTGCAAGAAGCGACGGGAAAATCTTTTTCGTGTTCATGTTCATATCCGGACAGGTTCTGGAGTGGGGTCAAAAAGGGTACGGAAGGCCGCAGCGCCGACACCGAACAGCGCCGCATACAGCAGCAGCGCCACGCCGATGCCGCCGTAGAGCCAGGCGGAGGGGATCATGGCGCCGAGCGTCTGCAGGGCGTGGCCAAGGTTCGCCAACATCTGCGCACTCGCGCGCGCCGCGTTCGCGATCGAGGACTGCTGCAGCGCCTGCGAAATCCAGCTGAGACGGTCGGTGGTCAGGTAGGTGAGCGCCACCAGGCCGGCGCTGAGCACCGCGAACAGGATGCGCGCCAGCCACGGCCAGGCACTGAACCCCTGCACCCACCACGGGCGCGCGGCCTGCAACGTGAGCTGCTGCTCGATGCGCGCCTGGAGGCTCGCGGGCGCCTGGCGCAGCGGCTGCGCGCGCAGGAGCTTGCCGATGTACCGTTCGAGCTCGAGCTCGTCACGCGGTGGTTTTTGCATGCTGTTCATTCAGGTCTCCAGCTGCTCTGCAGTGATGCCGCGGCGCTCGAGAATCGTGGCCAGGGCCGCGCGGGCGCGGTGGATGTCCGTCTTGACCTTCGCCAGCGATACCTTCAACCGCTGCGCGATGTCTTCGTAGGGCATTTCCTCGAAGTGATAGAGCACGAGCGGCACGCGCTGGTGCTCGGGCAGTTCGCGGAGCGCGGCTTCGACATACTCGTGGCGCTCGTCTTCACGCACGTTTTCCACGACGGATTCCTCCGCGGCAAAATCGATGGCGGGCTCGTCGTCCGCATCGTCGGCGCCCGAGAGTTGCGAGAAAAACACCCAGCGCTTGCGGTAGCGTGTCAGGTGCGTGAACGTGAGGTTCGTGGCGACAGTCTTCAGCCAACCGGCCGCGCGCGGGTTGTCGCGCAGTTCATCGAAGCGCTTGTGCGCGCGCAGGAACACTTCCTGCGCAATGTCTTCGGCCTGCGCATCGTTGCCGCTCAGCCGTGCTGCCGTTGAATAAACCATGTTCTGGTACGTGCGCATGAATTTCGTGAATGCGGCCTGCCCGGAGGCATCCTGTGTAGGTTTCTGCACTGGGTTGTCATCGCTTAAATGCATAACCCCGGTCCCGGACTAAAGTTTCACGAAAATAGTGTTGTTTATCAGAACGTTATAATGGCACTAGGCGCGGGCGCGGACGGCGACGGCTGATTCGGCGCTGCGGCGCGGCGATTATGGACCAGCGCGGTGAGAAACCAGAAATCCCTCAAGCAACCCGAAAGCGTTCGAAACTGACGCATTCTTAAGCCTTGACCATGCAGCCCGTGCCCACAATTCGCGCGCTCATTGCCACCAACCCAAAGGGGGTTTCATGTCCATCCGAAATTTCGTGTTCGCGACGCTTTTGATGACAACCGCTGTTTCGGCCAGCGCGCTGACGGCGCAGCAGGGCAAGATGTCCACGTGCAACACGCAGGCCACGCAACAGAGCCTGAGCGGCGATGCGCGCAAGACGTTCATGCAGACCTGCCTGTCGACTGCGCCGGCCGCGCCAGCCGCGAAAGCGCTGACGGCGCAACAGGAGAAGATGAAGTCCTGCAACGCGGACGCCACGACCAAGAGTCTGAAGGGCGCTGACCGCAAAGCCTTCATGAAGACCTGCCTCTCGGGCAGTTGAGGCTTCCTCGATAGGACGCGGGGACGGTGCCGCCGTGGCACTGTCCCCGCGCCGCGTGATCAGTGCCTCACGCGACTCACTTGCCCGCGCAGAGCGCCACGTCGCCGCTCTTTGAGTCGACATGGACGTGCGCTCCGCCCTTGCCACTGCGGAAATTCAGCCGGCTGCCGGGACCGTATTTTTCCTCGACCGCCTTCGGGCCAAAACAGTTGCTGATATCGCCGCTGAAGCTTTGCACGTCGATATCGGCGTCGGGCGCGGCAGCAAAATGCACTTTCACATCGCCGCTGACTGTCGTCGCGTCGAGCTGACCCTGCGCGCCCAGCGCACCGGTGGTCAGGTTGAGATCACCTGAGACCGATTCGAGCGTGGCGCGCGCCACGTCGCCGAGCGTGACGATGCTGTCGCCGCTTACGGTGTTGAGCGTGAAATCCCCGCTCGTGCCGTTCAGCTCGACATCGCCACTGACCGTCTTGATCTGCGCGCCGCGGCCGTTGTGCGCGGTCAGGCGCACGTCGCCGCTGACCGTGTCGACCTGCAGGCTACCGCCGCCCACTTCGCCCATGATGTCACCGCTAACCGTCTGCAGATGCTGATTGCCGGCGACCCCATTGGTGCGCAGGTCGGCACTGACCAGTGAGACTTCGAGCGAACTGTTCTGCGGGACGTGGATTTTCAGGTCCGCCGCCGTCTCGCCATGCGAGTTGCTGCCGCCCTTCGGAATGACGACGCGAATCGTCGTGCGGTTGGCGCTGCTCGTCACATCGACGCTCTCGACGCGTTCGCCGAGCTTGCCAGTGACATCGACGGTGGGCTGGTTCCAGCCGATCACTTCGATGCTGCCTTCTACGTTGACGATTTCGACCGTGCCGGCGGGGTCGGCGGCCTTCTGCGCGCTGAAGTCGCGCGTCACGGCGGCTTGCACCGGCAGCGCCAAAGCGGCAAGTGCCGCGGTGGCCGCCCAGGCCGCGTACCACGTTTTGTAGCTGAAACGATTGCTCGTGCTCATGATCGGGAACTCCTTGTAAGCATGGTTTGTGTGGTTTGCGCGACGCTCGTATAGAGATTGATTTCCTGCTGCCAGGTGTTGCGCAGCAACTGCCACAGCAGCGGACTCGCTGGATCTTGCGCCAGCGCTGCGCTGATGTCGGCGTTGGCCTTGCGGATCGTGTCCAGGTCGGCGCGCACGCGATCGCGCGTGGCTGGCGCGAGCATGTCGAGCCGCTCGTTGAAGGTGCGTTCGAGCGCGGCGCGCGCCTCGACGTAATTCGCGTCCTGCGGCGGCTGGAAATCCACCGGAATGGCGGTTGCGCCGTGGTTCGGCAACTGCTGCTGCGCGAGCAGCGCCGCCGTGCCGCGCTCGCGCGCAACAGACCAGCACAGCGCGCCGGCGAGACTCGCCATCAGCAGGCTTGCTGCGACTGCCATCGGCCATGGCATGCGCGCGACGCGCGGTGGCGCGGCGCGGACATCGCCGCGGCCGGTTCCGCGATCGTCGTTGACGCTCTCGACCATTGTGCGCGCGATTTCCGGCCACAACTCGCGCTCGGGCCGTACATCTCGAGGCAGGCTCGCCAGCGCCGCATCGAGAGATTCATACCGTGCAGAATTCATGCGGCCTCCATCGCGATTCCAAGTTGTTGCGCCATCAGCCGACGCGCGCGGTGCAGTTGCGCCTTGCTGGTGCCGGCGGCGATGCCGAGCATCGCGCCCGCTTCCTCGTGGCTGTGGCCATAGACACCGACCAGCACCAGCACGTCGCGCGCGCCCTGCGGCAATCGCGCCAGCGCAGCCTCGACGTCGAGCGTGCCGGCCGCTTCTGCGCCGCCCGGCAACGACAGCGCGGCCTCGTCGAGTTCACCGGCCTCGCGCAATGCGTCGCCGGGACGCTTGCGGCGCAACGACAACACCGTGTTGACGGCAATGCGATGCAGCCACGTTGACAGGCGGCTGCGACCTTCGAATGTCGGCAGCGCGCGCCAGGCGGCGATAAAGCATTCCTGCGTGCAATCTTCGGCCAGCGCCGGTTGCCCGGTCATGCGCAGGCACAGGCCATAGACCTGGTCGACGTGCGCGCGATAGATGGCTTCGAACTCTTTGCCCACCATGCCAGCTTGGACTCGCGCGATGCGCTCAGGGTTTGAATGGAGAGGGCGGTTTCGGACGATCGGGCGTCCCAAGCGCACACAGGGCTGAGCCGCCCACCACGCCGGACACGCCGATCAGCGTCAACAGGTTCGGGATCTCGGGTACGACATCCGGCAGCAGCCAGCCGGCGGCGAGCAGCGTCGCAGCTGACGTAAATAACGGCGATACCGCGACTGTGGCGCCGACACGCGCCACTTGCCATAGGTGCATCGCCTCGGCGTAGGCGCCATAGGCGATGACGGTGTTGAGGCAGCAGAAAACCAGCGCGAACGCCTGGCCGCTGCTGAGCAGCCGCAGTTTATTGGGATGCGCGAGCGGCGTGAGCACCAACGCACCGCCAACGAACAGCAGCCACAGCATCTGCGCCGAACTCCATTCGCGCAGCAGCCGTTTCTGCGCCAGGCTATAGATCGCCCAGCTCAGCGAACCGGCCAGCAGCAACAACACTCCCAGGCCGAGCCGCGAGCGGCCTTCGAACATCGTCGGCAGCCGGCGGTTGAAGAACAGCAAAAGGCCGGCAAGGAGCAGCGCCGCGCCCAGCCACTGCAGCCGGCTGAAGCGCTCGCGGTAGACGAGCAGGCCGCCGAACAGCAGGAACAGGCTGGCGGTCTGGCCGACGACCTGCGAGGTTTCGGGCGAGCTCAAGCCAAGTCCAACCACGAACAACGTGTAGTTGAGCGTGATGCCCACCACCGCAACGGGCAGCAATGCACGCAACCGCAGCGGCAGTTGCCACGGGCGCGGCAGCGCGCCGCGTCGCGCGAGGAACGTGCCGATCACGATGCCCGCAAACAGGAAGCGGCACCAGGTGATCGTGCAGGTGTCGAGCACCGGCAGGATGATGTGCAGAGCCAACGGCAGCAGCCCCCAGCACAGGGCGGCGAGCAGGGCCAACAGAAATGCAAGGCGGGTACGGTTCGGCATCTGGACCCTGGGTGCGCGGCATTCTGCGCCAGCGATCGCGCGCAAGGCAATCACAGCAGCCCGTCGTACACCATCACCTCGACAGTGAATCGCCGCTGCAGCTGCGACCGACGCAGATGTCCGTGGGACTCATCGAGCTCGCGCGCAAGCGGCGCGAGTCGGCTGCGCTCTGCGGTGCGCTTTAGCGGGCGTTTGCGCTAGGATAACGGCCCGGCCTCAGGTCGTCGGCCGATTGGGGAGCTGCCATGAAACTGATCACTGCGGTCGTTAAACCGTTCAAGCTCGATGAAGTGCGTTCGGCGCTGTCCGAGCTGGGAATTTCCGGGATGACCGTCACAGAAGTGAAGGGTTTCGGGCGGCAGCGCGGCCACACCGAGTTGTATCGCGGCGCCGAATACGTCGTCGACTTCGTGCCGAAGACGCGCATCGAAGTCGGCGTGCGCGACGATCTCGTCGACCAGGTCGTTGACGCGATCGTCAAGGCCGCAAAGACCGGCAAAGTCGGCGACGGCAAGATCTTCGTCAGCGACATCCAGCGCGCGGTGCGCATCCGCACCGGCGAAACGGACGATTCCGCGCTCTGAGGTTTTCGCGCTGCGGGCTCTAGGGTTCGCGCAACTTCAGTTCACCGTTCACGACGTCGTACTGGCGCTCCAGCGCCGGCGCCTGCACGTCGAGCGTATGCACGTTGAAAGTGGATGCCGGGCCGATGGCCGTCACGTGAACGCCGGCGAGGTTGAGTGGCCTGCCGGGCGCCAGTTCGCCGTAGGCGCGCGGCTGCACCAGCCAGGCGTATTTGCCGGCGGTGCGCGCATGAAAGGTCGCCGTGCCATCCGCTTCCACCGTCAATGCGGAAGCCTCATCGATGCCGAGCCCGGCCAGCATGCGCTGCGGATCGAGCGTGTGCGCGCGCGCCAGGAACGTGAACAATCGGCCAAGGCGTGCGCGCGCATCGAAATGGCTGTCGGTGAGTATGTGCTCGAGCAGTTCGGCATGCAGGAAATCGCCTTCGATCGTCACGGATTTGCCGAGCGGGTCGGCCATCGCATGGGGCGAAGTGAGGCTGATGCTGTCCATGCAGCCGTACAGCCATGCGCCCTGGATCGCAAGTCCGGCGCTCGTGCCGCCGAAGGGCTTGCCCGCCGCGATGTGCGCATCAATCGCTGCATTGAGTGGCGTGCCACGCCACATGCGCACATAGTTGGACTGATCGCCCCCGCCGACGAAGATCGCGTCGGCCGCCGCAACTGCCGCCAGCAGGCGCGGATCGGAAGCGCCGCTCCGGCCCGTGAATACGAAAGTGCGCACGGATTTCAGTCCGCTGATGTCGTTGTAGAAGTGATCCTGCAGTTCGGCGCCTTCGGAGGCGTGCAGCACGACGAGATGGCCGTGACCGGCGTGTTCAGTGAACCAGCGGAAGGCATCGTATGGCCAGCCGCCGCCGCCATTGAGCAGCAATCCGCCAATGACGGGATCGGGCGTCGGCGCCGTTTCATCGCCGATGACATAGGTGCGGTAACCGGGGCCGCCCTGCCACTCTGCCGCTCGCGCGCTGTCCGCAGCAATCGCAGCGCCGGAGCCAAGGCACAGCGCCAACGCGGCGCATGCGGCGCGAGCCAAGGCGCCGCGCATCAAGTGGCGTTTCCGCTCACGCGCCGATAGCGCGTCTGCAGCTTGAAGCTGCCGAATTCGGGATCCTGCGTTTCGAAGTCCAGACGCAGCATGCCGCTGGCAGGCTCGTATTCGTAATGCCAGCTGCGCGAACTGCGATTCGTGTATTTGGCGCGCACGACGAAGGCGCCCTGGTCCCAACCGCTGCTGACGTTCGCCGCGCCGCTGGTATCGATGCGCGAGACCGTCTGGCCGGGCACGAACTCGCGCGACGGCTCAGCATCGGTCGTGATTTCGACGCCATCGGCATTCTGCGCAATGTGCAGTTTCGTCGGCGGGCGCAATCCGTCGGCGAGCCGCGTACGCTCTTTGTCCGGCTCATCGGGGGCCTGCATCAGCGGATCGAATTCGCTGCCGGGTCCGCCGTAGCCGCCGCCGCGGCCGCCGTAGCCGCCGCCCATGCCGCCGCGGTTGCGCCGCTGGCGCATGCGCTCGCGCTGCGCCTTGATCACCGCAAACAGTTTGCTGTCGAAGTTCTCGCTCGAGGCGGGCTCCTGCTGCCAATCGCCCGCCAGCGAGGAATTCATCGCAACCGGCGAGGTGGCCAGTGTATTGCAGCCGCCGCAGCACAGCGCGAGCACCAGCGCGGCCATGGAGGTCGCGCGAGGAGATGCCGCCCGCCGCCGCCATGATGATTGGAATTGCATGCTACGCAGTATGGACTGCCGCCGCCGTCAATGGTTCGCGCTCTTCGGCGCGCCGGTCGCGATGAGCGCGCGCAGCTCGCGCAGTTTGCGCTCGACCACTGCGGCATTGTCTGTGCCGATGCGCAGCATCAGTTTTTGCCCGGCCGAACGCGCTTCCAGATCCGGGTCGGCGTATTCCCAGAAGACCTTCGGGCGCACCAGCGCCACGGGGCCCGTCGGTTTCGGCGTAGCCAGCAGGTTGTCTATGACCGCGACGAGGCGGTCGTTGAAATAACCCTGCGGATATCCCTGGTCCTGGTAAGCGCGCTGGAACAGCGGGTAGTAATTCTGGTACAGCCTGTTCACCGCGCGCATGTCCAGGCTCCCGAGGATCGCGACCAGCGGCCCGTAGCGCAAGGTGTTGTGCGCGTCGAGCGTCGCCTGCTCCTCGTTACCGCTGACCGTGAACTTGCCGGCCGTGCCATGGATCGGCAGCAGGTCGACGGCCAGCTTGTGACGCGGCAGGTTGTCCACCGTCGCGACGATGTGACGAATCAGGTTCTGGGGTTGCAGGTACTTGCCGAGCGCGCCCGCACCGGGAATGCCCGTCAGTTCTTTCGCAAAGGGCTTGTCGCTTGCGGCAAGTGCGGGCATAGCCGCGGCGGTCGCATCCGCCGCCGGCATTGGATTGGCGATCGCGGGTGCCGCTTCGGGCAGGGGCGCTACTACCGGTGGCGGTGGCGTCGGCGTGGGCGCGAGGTGCGGCCACCAATACCAGGCAGCCGCGCTTCCGACCAGCAGGATTGCACCCAACGCGGGAATGGCCTTGTTGTACACGTGCGCCTCCTGAAGCTTAAGCCAGTACAGCGTATGATTTCACTGTACCGCATTGCTGACAAACGGGATTGCTGACAACAGGCGGGGGGCGATATGTCATCAGGGACGAATCCGGCGGGTGATTGGGCTGCCGCCATGCAAAAAGCACAGGCCGACATGCTGCGCCAGTGGTCCGAACTCCAGCAGAGCTGGGCGCGTGCCGCCGCGCCAGCCGCTGCGGCGAGCGCGGGCGCCGGCCTCGGCGCTGCGCCGGGCTTCGGGGCTGGCGCATCGGGGGAGGCGCTCGCGCGCAATTTCCTGCAGCAATGCGAGCAGTACCTGGGCGTGTCGCGCTCGTTGTGGGACCTGGTGACGCGCTCGGCGTCGATCAGCGATCCGGAACAGCGCAGCCGCAGCTTCACCGACGGACTCGGCGGCTTGCAGCAGCAATTTGCCGGACTGTGGGCGGCGACGCCGTTTGGCGCGCCCGCGTCGATGGGCATGCCGGGCACGAGCGGATTTCCGGGGATGAGCGGATTTCCGGGCATGAACGGATTTGCCGGTGCGGGCGGTTTTCCCGACGCGTTCTCAATGCCCGCGCTCGGCCCGACACGCGAGCAGCAGGAATCGTGGCAACGCCTGATGCAGCTTGCGGCGCGCAGCGCGCAGGCGCAGATGCAGGTCAGCACGCAGTGGAATGACATCATCGGGCGATCGCTCCGCGAACTCGCCGAGCGCGTCGCGCCGCGGCTCAAGGGCGGCGCCGCGCCGGCATCGCTCAAGGAAATCTACGACCTGTGGGTCGATTCGGCCGAAAGCGTGTACGCGCAGGCGGCGCGCAGCGCGGCCTTCGTGCAGGCACAGGCCGAACTCACCAACGCCACGAGCCAGCTGCGCAGCGCGCAGCGCGAACTGCTCGAGGAATGGGCGAAGCAGTTTGACCTGCCGACGCGCGCCGAACTCAACAGCGTCCACCAGCAATTGCGCGATCTGAAGGCCGCGCTGCACCGGGGTTGAGCGTGAGCGACGCCTCCATACCCGGCGCAATCCCGCCGGCCGCAATCGATGAGCTCGGGGAATTGCCAAGCCGCATGGCCGCGACGATGCGCTCGCTCCAGGCCGCGGCCGGCGTGGAATTCGGCTGCTCGGAAAAAGACGCGATCCATCGCGAAGACAAGCTGACGCTGTATCACTATCGGCCGATCGCGCCGAGCGCGAACCTGCCGCCGGTGCTTATCGTGTACGCACTGGTCAATCGTCCGTACATGATGGACCTGCAGCCCGATCGTTCGCTGATCCGCCGCCTGCTCGAGCTCGGCATCGATGTGTACCTGATCGACTGGGGTTATCCCGACGGCGCCGATCGCTACACCGACCTGAACGATTACATCAACGGCTACCTGCATCGCGCGCTCGACGTGGTGTTGAAGCGCCACCAGATTCCCGCGGCGACGCTCCTTGGCGTGTGCCAGGGCGGCACCTTCAGTCTTTGCTACGCGGCGCTCCATCCGGAGCGCGTGCGCAATCTCATCACGATGGTGACACCGGTGGACTTCCAGACGCCGGACAACCTGCTGTCGCGCTGGGCGCAGAGCATCGACGCTGACGCGCTGGTGGCCGCACACGGCGTCGTGCCCGGCGAAGTGCTCAACGCCGCGTACGTGTCGCTGATGCCGTTCCGCCTGCTGCAGCAGAAGTACGTCAACCTGCTCGATGCGGAAGGCGACCAGGCGCAGATGGATAATTTCATGCGCATGGAGAAGTGGATTTTTGACAGTCCCGCGCAGGCCGGCGCCGCGTTCCGCGAATTCACGCGCTGGTTCTTCCAGGAGAACCGGCTGCTGAAGGGCACGCTCGAGATCGGCGGCCGCAAGGTCGACCTGAAGAACATCCGCCAGGCGGTGCTCAACATCTACGGCAAGCAGGATCACCTCGTTCCGCCCGCGGCCTCGATTGCGCTCGAACCGCTCCTCGGCACATCCGATTACATGGCGCTCGGCATGGATGTCGGGCACATCGGCATGTACGTCAGTGGCCGTTCGCAACGCGAGTTGCCGCAGGCGATTGCTTACTGGCTGCAACGGCGCTGACCGGCGTCACACTACGCGTCAACTACGAAAGGCGTTCATCATGACCACTGCAATGCAAGCGACGAAGGCCCCGGCCACCGCACCGACCACGACGGCGCGTTTGCGCGAACTCGATCTCGCACACCACCTGCCTGCGTTCCAGAACTACCACCTGATGCAGACACTCGGCGGCAGTCGCATCATCACGCACGCCGAGGGCTGCTACATCCACGACGCCGACGGAAACAAATTCCTGGATGGTATGGCCGGGCTCTGGTGCGTGAATGTCGGCTACGGACGGGCCGAACTCGCCGACGTCGCGCGCGAGCAGATGCTGCAACTGCCGTTCTATAACACCTTCTTCCGCACCGCCACCGTGCCCGGCGTGCAGCTGGCCACGAAGATCGCCGAGCTCACGGGCGGCAAGCTGCAGCACGTGTTTTTCAACGGCTCGGGCTCCGAGGCCAACGACACGGCGCTGCGACTGGTGCGGTATTACTGGGACCTGCGCGGGGAGCCGAAGCGCAAGATTTTCATCAGCCGCTGGAACGCCTATCACGGCTCGACGGTTGCGGGCGCGAGCCTCGGCGGCATGAAGCCGATGCACGCGCAGGGTGACCTGCCGATTCCCGGCATCGAGCACATCATGCAGCCCTACAAGTTTGGCGATGGCTTCGGGGAAACCGAAGAGGCCTTCGCAGCGCGCGCGGCGAACGCGCTTGAGGAGCGCATCCTGCAGCTCGGGCCTGAGAAAGTCGCCGCATTCATTGGCGAGCCGGTGCAGGGCGCGGGAGGCGTAATCATCCCGCCGCGAGGCTACTGGCAGAAGATCAGCGCGATCTGCAAGAAGTACGGCGTGCTGCTGGTTGCGGACGAGGTGATCTGCGGCTTCGGCCGGCTGGGTCACTGGTTCGGCCACCAGCATTTCGGGCTGGAACCCGACATCGTGACGATGGCCAAGGGCCTCTCATCGGGCTATCTGCCGATCTCCGCCACGGTGGTCTCGCACGAGATCATCGAGTTGCTGCGCCAAGGGGACGACGAGTTCTACCATGGCTTCACGTACTCGGGGCACCCGACCTGTGCTGCCGTGGCTTTGCGCAACATCGAGATCATCGAGCGTGAGGGGCTCGTGAAGCGCACCGCCGAAGTGAGCGGTCCGTACCTCAATCAGGCGCTGCAGCGGTTGCTGGCTAACCCGCTGGTCGGCGAAGTCCGGTCACTGGGACTCATCGGCGCCATCGAGATCGTGCGCCAAAAGGGCACGAACCTGCGATTTGGCGACAAGGAGGGCACGGCCGGCCCGATCGTGCGCGATCGCTGCGTCGCCAATGGGCTCATGCTGCGCGCAGTGCGCGACAGCATCATCATGTCGCCGCCGCTCGTCATCACCCCGGCGGAGATCGACCGGCTGGTGGAGATCCTGGACAAATCGCTGACTGAGGCAGCGGCGCTGCTGGCCAAGTAGCCGTGGCGAATGACAGGCATCGGACGCGTGCTGCCGGCGCGTCCCGTGCGCTGCCCCGCAATCCGTATATCGATTTGCTGCGAGGCTTGGCCATCCTCCTTGTCGTGGTAAATCACCTGCAAATCCGCGTGCCGCTGGAAGACAGCGCCTGGCTCTCTTGGGCGCCGGCGCGATTCCTGAGCGGCATCGGCACCCACGGCTACGAGGCCGTTTTTCTGTTCTTCGTCATCTCGGGATTCTTGATCACCGCCAACGCCATCAACCGCTGGGGCGGGCTTAGCCGCATCAACATGCGCGAGTTCTACACGCTGCGCTTTGCACGCATTGTCCCTTGTCTCTTGGCACTCGTAGCAACCCTCAGTGCGCTCGATCTGTTG
>JBOHZW010000294.1:0-8851 GCA_050738715.1 Steroidobacteraceae bacterium
AGGCCGTACTGCGCGGCTGGCCTTCGACTTCAATCTCGCCGCATCCAACACGGTCGACCTGACCAACGACACGGTCACCGTCTCGCCGGTGATCCAGGGCAGTGTCATGCCGCCGGCCGACCTGCCGGTGCGCGTGCGCGGTGCGCTGGTGTCGGCCGACACCACTGGCAACAGCTACATGGTGAACGTGCGCCCCTTCCACCTCGGCTCCGGCAATACGGGCCAGGTCGTCGTGCACGTATCCGATTCCACGCAATATGAGATCGACGGCACGAGCTATACCGGCGCCGACGGCCTTGCGGCGCTGGCGGCCGAGCCCGCCGATACGATCACGGTCGCCAACGGATTGCTGTCGACCAGCGACTACACTTTCACCGCCAGGCGCGTGCTGGCCGGCAGCAGCGTCGACAGCGCTACCCTCGACCGCGTGCACGGTGTGGTGACGGCGCGGAGTGGTGACATGCTGACCGTGCGCGGCGCCACGCTCGATGAGCGCACGGGCAGCTTCGAGTACATGCGCGGCGACGTCACCGTCAACATCGCCGACGCGACCCGCGTTACCGAGGAAGGCCAGAGCGGCACTTTCGGAATCGGCGCCATCTCGGTTGGCCAGCACATCTGGGCGAGCGGCACGGCGACGATAAACGATGCCACCAGCACCGCGAGCTTCGATGCCACGGCAGGCCACGTGCGCCTCGAGATAACGCCGATGTGGGGCCTCGTGACCGGTGCTATTGGCAACCCGCTGACGCTCGCCCTCGGCGCCATCGATGGCCGCAATCCGGCGATCTTCAACTTTGCCGGCACTGGCGCCACGGCGGTGACCGACGCAAACGCGGCGGCCTACGTCGTCAACACCGGCACGCTCGATCTGTCCGCACTGGCTGTAGGCTCGCCGGCGCGCGTGTTCGGATTCCCGATGCCGTTTGGCAGCGCCACCACCACCGATTTCGTGGCTCAGACGCTGGTGTCATACGCGCAGGTGAGCAACAAGCTGCTGCTCGACTGGAGCGGCGGCGGCTCGATGAGCGCCTTCCCGGGTTTAACAAGCACCAGCACAATACTTGACCTGAGCCTCGACGCAGTAGGCCTCGTGCACTACATCCAGACCGGCCCGCAGAAACTGAGCTTGTTGTCGCTCGACATGCCGCCCTCGATCGTGGGTGACGCAGCGGCCACCGCCACGGCCTACGTGATCGGTCACGCGCATGCGCGGCGCATCGAGAACTACGTGGCCTTCGCCGATTTCATCGCGGCACTGTCGGGTGATCTCGCCACTTCACCGAAGGTCCTGGGGCTGGCTGCAAGCGGCCACTATGACTCGACGGGCAACGTCTTCACTGCCGAGCAACTGGCCGTGCTGCTGGACGACTGAGCAGCCGAATCAGTCCCCCGTTGGGCCCGCGCCGATATGATCGACGCGGGCCTTTTTTTATCGCGCGATCTTCGCCGCCGCGCCGCTCCGATTCGGATCAGAACGCATAGACGAGGTTGACGGTCGTCACGGTGTCGGTCTTCTTGCGTGGCGCCGGCGGCTTCGTGTTGTGCTGCACGTCGAGCCCGACCGACAAAGCCAGTTTGTTGCTCATCTTGACCTCGATGCCGGAGAAGTTGCTGAGCAACGTGTTATCGGATCCCGATTCGAGGTGAAACTTGTTGACGATGTTCGTCGTTGCCGTCAGCACTCTCGAGTAGTCGAGGCCGGCCACGAACACGACATCGCCCGAGGTGACACCGGTCACGTCATCTCTGATGCGGCGATAGCCTGCGCCCGCCTGCCCCGACAGCTTGGTCTTGTCGGTGTCGTAGAACTTATAGCCCAAGCCGGTGCTCGCGCTCGCCTGGTAGGTGAAGCCGCTGAAGCGGTCGCGTTCGTAGCGCAACGCGCCAAAGGTGAACGTGCGCTCGCTGAACGTGTAGTTGGATTGCCAGCCGGCCGTGAACCGATCGGCGCTCCTGACGCCGTTGCTCGTGGCGCGCAGCGCCGACATGTCGAGCGCATGCTTCCAGCGCTCCACTTCGTCGGTCATGGCGAGCTTGAAGTTCACGGTGTCGGCTTCGGTATTGCCGCGCGCGAACACGATTCCGGCCTCGCCCTTGCCTTTCCATTCTGCATGCGCGCTTAGCGCACACAACGCCAGCGCGACGCCGGCGACGATCTGTCGATTCAGTAACATGACCACTCCAAAGATAAAAAGCGCGCGGATTATCCAAAGCGAGGCCGCATGAAACAACCCCAATCTGTCAGAACTGCCCGATGACATAGCCCGCTGTTGTAATGTGGCGCACGACGCAGCACATTAGCTCGCCTTAATCACCGCGCAAGGATCTCCGTGTTAAAGGGCAGTGACAAGAGAATCGCCGACCATCCGATCGATCCGCTGTTCATCGACCGCTGGTCATCGCGCGCGATGTCGGGAGAAGCGATCAGCGAAGCGGAACTGATGACGCTGTTCGAGGCGGCGCGCTGGGCGCCCTCCTGCGGCAATTTCCAGCCCTGGCGTTTTCTCTATGCGCGGCGCGACACCGATTTCTGGACGGCCTTCTTCGACCTGCTCAATGCCGGCAACCGCGGCTGGGCGAAGCTCGCCGGCGCGCTCGTGCTGGTTATTTCGCGCACCCACTTCGACGGCGATGGACGCAGCTGCGTGACGCATTCCTACGACGCGGGCGCGGCGTGGCAGAACATCGCGCTGCAGGCCTGGATCAACGGAATCGTCGCGCACGGCATCGCCGGCTTCGA
The DNA here is from genome assembly GCA_050738715.1 of Steroidobacteraceae bacterium. Classification (GTDB taxonomy): domain Bacteria; phylum Pseudomonadota; class Gammaproteobacteria; order Steroidobacterales; family Steroidobacteraceae; genus FEN-1191. The sequence continues at coordinate 2,744 of JBOHZW010000294.1, forward strand.
CGCCGAGCGCGCGCGCCGCGTGCTGCGCGTGCCGGCCTCATATTCGATCGAGGCGATGATCGTGCTCGGCAAACGCGGCGATCCCGCGCTGCTGCCCGAGTCGCAGCAGAAGCGCGAGCAACCGAACGATCGTCGGCCGCTTGCGCAGACCGTGTGCGAAGGTCCGTTCAGCCTCTAGCGGCGACCTCGCGCTCGGCAGTCGTGCTTCGCGCACTGCCACTGCGCTGCACGAGCAGCACTACCAGGCCGATCACCGCCATCGCCCACACGATCACCGGGCTCGACGGCAAATCACTCAAGGCCGAAATCACCAGACCGACGACATAGCTGATCGCCGCGAGCAGGTAACCGATCGCCAGCTGGCGGCGCACGGCGTGGCGATACGTGGCGATCGCGGGCACGATCAATGTCGTGAACACCAGGTACACGCCGACAAGTTGCACCGACACCGTGACGGTGACGGCGAATAGCACGTAGAAACCGGTGCGGCCGAGGCGTTCGCGCGCACCGAACCAGGCCAGCAGCACGAGCGCGGTCAGCACCGCCGCGCGCACCAGCTGCGCTGGCGTGACCCAGAGGATCTGCCCGGCAAGCAGGTCCTTCAGGTCTTCGCCGCCATGCGGGTCGTTCGCGAGCAGCAGGATCTGCGCGGTCGATGCCAGCACGAACAGCACGCCAATCAGCGCCTCCTGCACCTCGGGACGCTTGCGCTCGGTCCACGTCAGCAGCAGCGCCGCAAGCAGCGCCGCGCTGACCGCCGCGACCTGCGTCACCCAACCCTGCAGCTCGAGCCCGAAGTAATGTGCGGCAATCACGCCGACACCGGCCACCTGCGCAATCGCCAGATCGATGAACACGATGCCACGCGCGAGCACCTGCTGGCCGAGCGGCACGTGGCTGGCGAGCACGATCAGGCCGGCCAGCATTGCCGGCCACAGGATGCTGAAATTCTCGGCCAGTGCGTTCATTTCGTCACTCCGGTCAACCGATTGATCGTGTCGTCGAACAATCCGAACAAGTCGTTGGCGCCAGGTGTGCCGCCGACCGAATACGGCAGCAGCACGACCGGCACGTGGATGCGTTCGGCGAGCCAGTCGACCGCCTTCGAATCATTGTAGGCATTTCGCAGGATCATCTTCGGCGGCGCGGCGCTGAGCTTCGTGACGAGCTCGGCCAGATAGCTGCTGCTCGGCGGTACGCCGGGTTTGGGTTCGATCGCGGCCACTTCGACCAGGCCCAGCCAATGGCACAGATAGGCCTGGTCGCGATGGATCACGACGATCGGCACGCCTTTCAGCGGCGCGGCCTGCGCTTCCCAGCGCGCGATCGCTGCTTTCCAGCGCGCCTGGAAATCCGCGCCGCGCGCGTCGAAATAGGCTGCATCGGCCGGATCGATAAGCTTCAACCGCGCGGTCAGCGCCGTGGCGACGATCGCGACGTTGCGCGCATCCAGATGCGCGTGCGGATTTCCCTGCGGATGCACGTCGCCCATCGAACGATCGACGACGGCTGGCACCTCCAGCAGGCGCAGGTACGCGTCCGCCTCGAAGTAGCCGGGATTGCCGGGCTGGATGCGCGCGTTGCCCGATTCGCGCAGCAGGATGGGCAGCCAGCCCACCTCGAGCTCGGCGCCCGCGGCAACGACCAACTCTGCGTTGCGCGCCCGCGCCACCAGGCTCGGCTTCGCATCGACGCGATGCACGTCCTGGAACGCGCTGGTCGCAGCATAGACGTCGACTTTGTCGCCGCCGAGTTCGCGCGTCAGCGCGGCCCACTCGGGCGTCGTCGCGAGCACGCGCATCGCGGCTTGCGCGGGAAGTGGCAGCACAGCCGCGCAAGCGAGCATCGAAAGAACAACGAAGATTGAACGTTTCATGTGAGCTCCTAGAATTTGTGCGCGCCGTGCGCGCCGATGGCGTAGAGGTACTGCAGCATCAGCTGCTGGTCGCGCACGTTGGCGCGCGCTTCATCCCATGCGTACTGGATTCGCAGGCGCGTGAACTCGCTCGGGTTCCAGTCGAACATCGCGCTGACTCGGCTCGGTGAAGTCGTGGCGAGCGCGCCGAAGTCGGCGAGACGCAGCAGGCCCTGTTGCACGAGCCCGATCGCCACATCGCCCGAATCGAGCGAGTCGTAGCGCGCACCGAAGCGCCAGCGCGGCAGGAACTGATAAACGCCCTGCACATACCATCCGGACTGTCGCGCGTGGTATCCGCCCGCGAGTTGCTGCAAAGTGCTGGCGAACGCGAGCTGCCCGTCTTCAGTGCGCTGCAAATACTCACCCTGCAGTTTCAACGAGTGCAGAGTCGCGTTACCGTGCGGCGCCCACTTCAGAATTGCATCGGCGATCCAGGTGCGCGAGCGGCCGGTGAACGCGTCCAGCACCGGCGTGCCGCTGTCGTCGACATCAGCGAAGCTGCGATCTTCCGCGTGCCGCGTCAGCCAGGAAACGCCGACGCGCCAGCTGGCCGAATCACCGATGTCATTGCCGACATGCGCCAGCAGTGCACCGCCATTGGTGCCGTTGCCCGCAAGCCGTGTGCCCGGGAATTGCGCACCGTCACCGGTTTCCGCCGCCAGTTCGATGAACATGTCGGTCGGCGCCAGCCACTTGAGCTGCGCACCATCCTGCGCCAGTTGTCCGTCGAACATCGCCTGGTACACCAAAGGTTGGTCGGCGAAATCCCAGGCGTGGCTGTGCACTTCGTTGAGGTAGCCGATGCCTGAAAAGAATCTTCCGGCCTTGAGCGACAATCCGGAGGGCAACGCGAGCGTCTTGACGTACGCTTCCTCCACGGTGACCGTGTCGTCGCCGGTGAGCGATGCGGTGAGATTGGCGTAGAAATACGGATCGACATTGGCCGACAACGTCAGCTCCGATTCACCGAGATCGAAACCACGGCGGCCTGGCCCAACTTCGTCGCCGGCCGGCATGAAACCGGCGATGCGATAGGTCGATGGATCTTCATCGAGTTGCGCGTAGCGCCCGCCGAGGATCACCGAGACCGCGGGATTGAAGGCATTTGCACCGCCTGCGCCTCCGGCCGATGGCATCGGCGCGGGCGGCTCCGGTGCCTGCTCAGCCACTGCTGGCGGTGGTTGCGGCGGCGGTTGCGCCGCGACTTGTGTCTCGAGTTGCGCGACCCGCGCCTCGAGCGTGGCGATTTTCGCCTGGTAGTCCGACTTCAAAGCATCAAGTTGCGCGCGCAGGTCGCCGAGCTCGCTGGCTCGTGCCGGCGCAACGGCCGACAGCAGCACGAACACCGCGCAAACGCGCAATGCGTGCAAACGGGAAAAATGAATCATGGCAGCACTCCACAAACGCCCCGAACGACCGGAAGCGCTTGAGGCTGCCCGGTTCCTACATGAACGGAGTCGCGGGGGGTGGTGCGCGTGAACGGTACGCAGTACAGGCGGAGGCGCTGTGGACACCGACCGCAAGCGATGCCGTGATCGTCGGCGGTTCGACTACCGCAACGACAACGGGAAACGCGGCACTGCCGACGGCAGTGAGGAGCGGTGCGAACGCGCTGCATTCAACGCATGCAGCGCTGCTGTGCGCATTGCGCTGGATGGGGTCGGGCGATTTCGCGAGGTGCGAATACGCGTGCGCCTGCGCGCCGAGCTGCGCGAACAGCACGAACATCGCAAGTATCCATGACAAGCCCGCGTGCCGCCGCATACGCATATGACTAATCTATCACCTTGCGCGTTGGCTCGGCACTCAATGCTGGGGTGGGCGATCGAGCAAGCCCAGATAGCGGGGCTGGGCCGCCACCCGCGCCAGCCAATCCCGCACGTGCGGGTAGGGTTTGAGTTCGAGACCGCCGTCCTCGGCCACATGTGTATAACCGTACAGCGCGATGTCGGCGATCGTGTAGCGCTCGGCGACGAAGTAGCTGTGATCCGCAAGGTGCCGCTCCATCACGGCGAGGGCATCGCGCCCACGCGCCTGCCGCTGCGGCAATTCGGCGCGACGCGGGCTGTCGGCGGCAAAGTGACGCATGATGAAACGCGGCGTCGCGACATAGGGTTCATGGCTGTATTGCTCGAAGAACATCCACTGCAACACTTGCGCGCGCGCGAACCGTTCGGACGGCAAGAACCCGGAATCGTCGGCCAGGTACCAAAGAATCGCATCCGACTGCGCAAGGAAACGCCCGTCCTCGAGCTCGAGCAATGGAATGCGTCCGTCGGCGTTCTTCGCCAGGTATTCCGGCGTGCGCGTCTCGCCGCGCATGATGTCGAGTTCGACATATCGGAACGGGATGCCAAGCTGGGTCAGCAACAGGCGCACTTTGTAACCGTTGCCTGAATCAAGATAGTCGTACAAGGTGATCAATCAAACCTCCACTGGTGTGTCATCGCGCGCGCCCCACTCCGACCACGAGCCGTCGTACAGCGCAGCGTCAGGGAGACCCGCGACGGCGGCGCCTAAGTTTAATACGGAAGCGGTCAGCCCCGAGCCGCAACTGGTCACGACCTCACCGCGCCCGTCAACTCCGACTGCGGCAAACCGTTCGCGCAACGCCGCGGGCGGAAGCATAGTTTGCTGTGCAGTCAGCAGAGTCGCGAATGGCAGATTACGCGCGCCCGGCACATGGCCGCCGCGCAATCCGGTGCGCGGTTCTGGCACGCGCGCATGGAAACGATCCGCCGAGCGCGCATCGAGCATCAGTTCGCGGCGCGATTGCAGATTTTCGCGCACGTCACCGAGTCCGCGCAGCAGCCGCGTGCGCAGCGCGGCGCGATAGCGCACCGGCGAGCTGGCGGGCTGCTCGCCGCTTTGCACCGCGCGTCCCTCGGCGCGCCACTTCGGCAGACCGCCATCGAGCACGGCAACCTGGTCGTGGCCGAACAACCGCAACATCCACCATGCGCGCGGAGCAGAGAAAATACCCTGCTGGTCGTAGCAGACGACGCGGCTCGAGTTGCCAACGCCCAGCGCGCCAATGCGTTGCTCGAAATCACCGGCTGCCGGCACCATGTGCGGCAGTTGCGTATGGCGATCGGCAATCTGGTCGATATCGAAGAACCGCGCGCCGGGAATGTGTGCCTGCGCGTAAAGCACGCGGCCGTTACGCGTGTCGGAAGGCATGTACCAGCTTGCATCGAGCAGCACGAGGTCCGGCGCGGCCAGCTCGCCCGCAAGCCAGTCGGTGCTGACGAGGGAATCCATGGACTATCTTATCCGCGACAGGGCGCGCACGCGGCGGTTAAAATGGGCGCATGAAAATTCCCGCGTTGGTTGCCTGTTCCGCGCTGCTGCTGGCCTCAGGATGCGAAACGGTCTCCACGACCGCACCGGGCAGTGTCGGAGTCGATCGCAAACAGACGATGCTGGTGTCCGAAGAAGAAGTCGAGCAAGGCGCGGTACAGGCTTACGCCGCCGAACTCGACAAGGCGAAGCAGCAAGGCCAGCTCAACGCGGACGCGTCACAGAGCCAGCGCGTGCGCGCGATTTCCGAGCGGCTGATTCGCCAGACGCCGGTGTTTCGCCCCGATGCGGCCAAATGGAACTGGACCGTCAACGTGCAGAAGAGCGACCAGATCAATGCCTACTGCATGCCCGGCGGAAAGATCATGGTGTACTCGGCGCTGATCGACAAACTGAAATTGAGCGATGCCGAACTCGCCACGGTCATCGGCCACGAGATGGCGCACGCATTGCGCGAACACAGTCGCGAAGCCGCCTCGCGCATGCGCGCCGAGCAAGGCCTCGGTGCGATCGCGCAGATCGCCGGCGTCAGCTCCGATGTGGTGGGACTCGCCGGCACGGTGACGCAAGTTACTTTCGACCTGCCGCACAGTCGCGTGCAGGAATCGGAAGCCGATCGCATCGGCCTCGAACTGATGGCCCGCGCCGGATACGATCCGCACGCGGCGCTCACCCTGTGGCAGAAGATGGCGCAGGCGAGCCAGAACGGCACGCCGGCATTTCTCAGCACTCACCCGACCGATGCTTCGCGGCTCGCCACACTCCAGTCGCTGCTGCCGCGCGTGCTGCCGCTTTACCAGGCGGCAGCGAAGAGCTAGCGCTCGTTTCGATCTGTCGGTCGAGACTGCCGTGGCGGGTCGTTGCGTGGCGCATCGTTGCGCGGCGCCGGC
>JBOHZW010000295.1:0-3212 GCA_050738715.1 Steroidobacteraceae bacterium
CCTCGGTACACGCAGTCGTCGGCGAGTCTGGGCAACGTTGCTGGGTCGAACGCAGTGCAGTGCAGGACCGCGGTCCGCGCAATGTCGCCGGCGGCGTCATTGGCGCAGTGATCGGCGGAGTAATAGGCCACCAGTTCGGCGCGGGCCGCGGCAACGACGCCGCCACCGCCGGTGGCGCCATTGCCGGTGCGGCGATCGGCTCGAACCAGGGACGCGAAAGCGATACGCGCACCGTCGACGTGCAACGCTGCACGGCGGCCAGCAACGCAACGCCTGAGTACTGGGACGTGAGTTATCGCTTCCACGACGTCGACCATCGCGTGCAGATGACTTCGCCTCCCGGCAGCACGATCATCGTCAACGAGAACGGCGAGCCGAGGCAGTAGCGCTAGCGCTGGCGCGCGGCACGCCGCGCTTTGCGCGTACGCAGCCGGTCGATGTAGAGATACATGACCGGCGTCGTGTATAGCGTGAGCACCTGGCTGACGAGCAGGCCGCCGATAATGGCAATACCGAGCGGGCGGCGCATCTCGGTGCCGTCCCCCGAGGCCACCGCGAGCGGCAGTGCGCCGCAGATCGCGGCACAGGTGGTCATCATGATCGGCCGAAAACGCAGCGCGCAGGCCTGCGCGATCGCGGCGCGTGGCTCCAGGCCCTGGTTGCGTTGCGCGTCGATGGCGAAGTCGATCATCATGATCGCGTTCTTCTTGACGATGCCGATCAGCAGCAGGATGCCGAGGAAAGCAATCAGGCTGAACTCGTTTCCCGTTGCGAGCAGCGCCAGAAACGCACCGACGCCCGCGGAAGGCAACGTCGACAGAATCGTCAGCGGGTGGCTGTAGCTCTCATAGAGAATGCCCAGCACGACATAGATCGCGGCAAACGCGGCCAGCAACAACAATGGTTGGCTGCTGGAACTCTGCTGGAACAGGCGGGCCGTGCCGTACGAACCGCCGTGAATCGTCGCCGGCACGTGGATGCGCTCCATTGTGCGGTCGATGGCGGCAAGCGCGGTGCTGAGCGATTCATTCTCGGGCAAGTTGAAGGAGATGCCGGTCGAGGCGGAAGTGCCCGTGTGATTGACGCTGACCGCCGTCGTACCGGTCGCGAAATGGCTGAACGCCGAAAAGGGCACAACCGCCTCGCGTGCAACACTGACGGCCGAGCCGGTCGAGGTGTTGCCGCGCCCCGCATTGGCGAGCGAGTTGGAGGCCGCATTCCGTGCCGTGTCCTGCGCGATCGCGCTCGCGCTGGCACTCGCGCTGCTGTTTGCGCCCGCGCCGCTCTTCGACTTCGTCGTTCCCGCCACGGCTTGGGTGGCCTGCGTGCCGCTGACTGCCCCGCCCGCGGTGCTGACGTAGAGTTTGTCGAGCACATCGGGGTGCTGCCAGAACTCGGGTGAAACTTCCATGACGACGTGGTACTGCTGCGGGCTATAGGGGTTGTAGATCGTCGACACCTGCGCCTGCGCAAAGGCGTCGCCGAGCGTGTTGTCGATCTGTGCGGTGGTCAGTCCGAGCCGCGCAGCCGCATCGCGATCGACGATCAGGTCGGTCTCGAGGCCACCCGGTTGCAGGTCGGTATCGACATCGGTGACTTCGGGCACGTCCTGCAGCGCCTTGCGCAGTTTTGCGGACCAGTCGCGCAGTTCATCCAGGTCATCGCCGAGCAGCGTGTATTGGTATTCGGAGTTCGCCGAACGGCCGCCGCCGCCGCCGCCGATATCCTGCACCGCCTGCAGGAAGGCCTGCACGCCGGTCACCTGCGTCATCTTCGGGCGCAGACGCGCGATGACTCGATCGGCCGAATCATGGCGCTCGGCAAGGGGCTTAAGTTGGATACTGACGTTTGCGCTAGCGCTTCCGCCGCCGCCACCTCCGCGGCCACCGCCTGCACCCACCGAACCAACGACCGTGGCCACCGCCGGATCGGCGCGGATGAGGTCGACGACCTGCGTGAGTTTGCCCTTCATGAGCTGGAACGAGGTGAACGCGTCGCCGCGAATACCACCACGCAGCTGCCCAGTGTCTTGCTGCGGCAGAAAACTCTTGGGAATAACGATATAGAGAAAGAAATTCAATGCCACTGTGGCTATCAGTATCCACAACATCAAGCGGCCGTGATCGAGCGCCCAAGCGAGGGAGTGCTGGTACCGACGCGTCATTTCGCCGAAACGACGCTCGAACGCATCGCCCCAGCGAGTCGACTTGCCACGCGGATTCCGGCCGGCCAGCCGCGCGCACATCATCGGCGTCGTCGTCAGCGAGATAACCAGCGAGATCAGGATTGCTACCGACAACGTGACGGTGAATTCCTTGAACAGCCGGCCTTGAATGCCGCCAATCAGCTGGAACGGGATGAACACGGCCACGAGCGACAGGCTCATCGAGATGACCGTGAAGCCGACTTCACGGGCGCCGAGCAGCGCGGCCTCGAGGCGCGGCATGCCGGCCTCGATGTGGCGTGTCGTGTTCTCCATTACGACGATTGCATCATCGACCACGAATCCGGTGGCGATGGTCAGTGCCATCAGTGAAAAATTGTCGAGGCTGAAACCCAACAGGTACATTGCGCCGAAAGTGCCGATCAGGGAGACCGGCACCACGACGGCGGGGATCAGCGCGGCGCGAGCGCTGCGCAGGAACACATAGACGACCAGGATCACCATGAACACGGCCAGCACCAGCGTACGTTCCACCTGGCGGAGCGAGGCGCGGATCGTCACCGAACGGTTGTTGGTCACCGCGAGATCGATTTTCGGATCGATCTCACGCTGCAGCTGCGGGAGCTCCGCTCTCACCGCATCGACGACCTCGATGACATTCGCGCCTGGCTGCTGGTAGACCTGCACCTGCACCGCGGGCTTGCCGTTGTACAGGCCAAAGTTCCGGATATTCTCGGTCGCGCCGTCATTGATGTCGGAGACCGTGGCGACGTCGCCGAGCCTTACCGTTGCGCCATCGCGATTCGCGACGATCAGCGATCGGTAGTCGGCTGCGGTTCGCGCGTTGTCGTTAGTGTAGACCTGGTAGTGGAGTGTCGCCGATTCGATCGCGCCCTTCGGCGCGTTGGCGTTGGCGTTGGAAATCGCGGCGCGGATATCCTGCAGGCCGATGCCGTACTTCGACAGCGTCAACGGATTGAGTTCGACGCGTACCGCCGGCAGCGCACTGCCGGCAACGTTGACACTGCCGACGCCCTTGAGTTGCGAC
>JBOHZW010000296.1:0-10126 GCA_050738715.1 Steroidobacteraceae bacterium
CACTGGTGCAGGCCTACCTCAAGGCCTGCGCCGAGGTGGGTTTCGCGTTCACGGCGGACTTCAACGGTTCGCAGCCGGAGGGCGTCGGCATCTACCAGATCACGACGCGCAATGGATTTCGCGATTCGACCGCGACCGCCATGTTGAGGCCGGCGCTGAAGCGCCGGAATTTGCGGCTGCTGCTCGATGCGCAGGTTCTGCGCCTCGATCTCGACGGGCATCGCGCGGTCGGCGTGCAGTACCGGCGCGGCAACGACACGAGCAGCGCGCGCGCCGGCAAAGCAGTCGTGCTGTGCGCAGGCGCCGTCAATTCTCCACAGCTGCTGCAGCTCTCCGGCATCGGGCCTGGCCCGTTGCTGCAAGGCCTTGGGATCCCCGTAATCCGCGACGTTCCCGCAGTAGGCCGCAACCTGCAGGATCACCTTGGCGTCAACTATTACTACCGCTCGCGGGTGCCGACACTGAACAATCGGCTGTATCCGTGGTGGGGCAAGCTGGCAGCCGGCCTGCAGTACGCGTTGACGCGGGGCGGTCCGCTGTCGATGAGCGTCAACCAGGGTGGCGGGTTCATCAAGAGCGATCCGGCGCTGCGCACGCCAGACCTGCAGCTGTATTTCAATCCGGCCAGCTATACGCACACGCGTACGCGCACACGGCGGTTGATGAACCCCGATCCGTTTCCCGGATTCCTGCTCTCGTTCAATTCCTGCCGACCGACCAGTCGCGGCCACATCGAGCTGCGCTCGCGCGACCCACTGCAGGCGCCGGCCATTTATCCGAATTACCTGTCGACGGACCGCGATCTGCACGACGTGGTCGCCGGCGCGCGGCTCATGCGTCGTATCGCCGCCGCCAAGCCGCTGGTTTCGCTGATCGATCACGAAATGGCGCCGGGCCCGGGGAAAACCAGCGATGCGGAGTTGCTTCAGGATTTTCGCGAGCGCGCCGGCTCGGTGTTCCACGCGGTGGGTACGTGCATGATGGGGCCGACAGAGGCCGAGGCGGTCGTCGACGCCCGCCTGCGCGTGCATGGCATCTCGAACCTGCGTGTCATCGATGCATCGATATTCCCTACGGTGACCTCCGGCAACACCAACGGGCCGACGGTCATGGTGGCCGACAAGGGTGCCTCGATGCTGCTGGCCGATGCGGAGTAAAATCCAGGCTTATGAAAAAACGGCATGTTGCAGTGGCGGCCCTGTGCCTGCCCACATGGATCGCGCTGCCCAGTTACGCCACCGACATGGATCCGCCCAGCAGGCCGGTCGTTGATTCCCCGGAATTGGCAGCACTCGGGCCGCTCAGCGTCGGCGTGCGCACGATTACGCTCGTCGATCACGATGCGGATGATGTCGTCGCACCGCACGCCGATCGACGGCTGACGATCGACATCTGGTATCCGGCGCATCCCGCGCACGGCGCAAAAGCGGCGCAATACGAGGGGAGCCTGCCTGCCGAGCAGCCGGGGCCGCCCGCCACGTTCTCGGTGCCCGGCATTGCGGTCAGGAATGCCAGTCCCATTCCGGGCCACTACCCGCTGGTCGTCGTCTCGCACGGCCGCAGCAATGCCACCGCGGCGCTCAGCTGGTTGACCGAGAATCTCGCCTCGAAGGGCTACGTCGTAGCCGCCATCCGCCATGCCGACCTGCCGCGCACCGAACCGGCGGAAGGGCCCGAATTTCTCTTGCGCAGGCCGCTCGACATCGCCTTCGTCACGCATTCACTGCAACATTCGCTGGCTGAGGAACAACTCGTCGATCCGGCGCGAACCGCGTTGATCGGCTACTCAATGGGCGGCTATGGCGTGCTGATCGATGCAGGCGCCGCGTTGGACCCAAACGGCGCTCCCTGCAAATGGGTGCCGGGTGGAATGCTGCTGCCCTACGCGAGCGGCGGCAAACTGGAAGACACCGTGCATGCGTCGAACCTGAAGGCGGTAGTGGCGATTGCGCCGTGGGGCGGGGCGGTCAACGCCTGGGGTAAAACCGGCCCTGCACGCGTCACAGCACCACTGTTGCTGATTGCCGGCGACCGGGATCACACGGTCGATTACCAGACAGGTGCGCGCGCGTTCTTCGAAGCGGCGACGAACGCGCCGCGTTACCTGATGACCTACCACGGCGGCGGCCATGCGTTGGGCTTAGGTCCCGCGCCGCCGACAATGCGCTCGCGCACGTGGGACATCAGCTGGTTCGAGGATCCGGTGTGGCGCAAGGATCGCATCGTCGGCATCAACCTGCACATGATCACGGCGTTCCTCGATCGATTCGTGAAAGGGGATGAGAGCCGTGCCGGCTACCTCGACGGCCTCGTGCCCGAGTCCATCGACGGGTCCTGGCAGGCGCCGAAGGAAACCGCATTCGATGCGCGCAGCCCCGGCTCGTCGGGCACCACGCTGTGGAAGGGCTTCCAGCGCGACTACGCCGAAGGGCTCGAGCTGCAGCGACGTGACGCCGGCGCTGCCGCTGCATCGGCGTCGCAATGACGAGACGCGCTTGAGCGCAGTCATTCTGCTGGACGGCGGCACAGGCCGCGAACTGAAACGGATCGGCGCGCCGTTTCACCAACCGGAGTGGTCGGCCCTCGCCTTGATCGAGGCGCCACAGTTCGTCTCGAAGGTGCACGCGAGCTACATCGCCGCGGGTGCCGAGGTACTGACGACCAACACGTATGCGATCGTGCCGTTCCACATCGGCGACGATCGGTTCCGTGATGAAGGTCATGCGCTCGCCGCGCTGGCAGGCCGGCTGGCACGCGACAGCGCAAACCGGGCAAGCCTCGCCAACCCATCGGCACCCAAAGTGGCCGTCGCGGGCTCGTTGCCGCCGGCCTGCGGCTCATATCGCGCCGAGTGGTTCGATGCAGCCACTGCGCGGCCCATCCTGGCCGTGCTGATCGATGGGCTTGCACCATTCGTGGATCACTGGCTCGCCGAAACCTTGAGTTGTACCGCCGAAGCGCGGCTCGTGCGTGAATTGCTGGGTCCCGCCGACGCGGCACGCGTGAAGCCGTTGTGGCTGTCATTCACGCTGGAAGACGAAGTCCGGGGCGAACCGCCGGCACGCTTGCGCTCCGGTGAAACGGTCGGCGCAGCGGTGAACGCGAGCGTAGCGTTGGGCGCTTCGGCCGTGCTGTTCAACTGCAGCCAACCTGAAGTCATGGGTGCGGCAGTCAGCGAGGCGCAACGCGTACTGCACGCGACAGGCGCCGCGTCACGGACGCGCATCGGCGTGTATGCGAATGCGTTTCCACCAGTGAAGGCCGCCATTGCGGAAGCAAACGCGGAGCTGAACTCGATCCGTACTGATGTGATGCCCTCGGCCTATCTTGACTGGGCACGTGACTGGGTCGAGCGGGGTGCGAGTATCATTGGCGGCTGTTGTGGCATCGGTCCGGAGCACATCGCTGCATTGCGCGCCGGCCTGCAATCAATCGAGCTGCGCGACACAAGGATTTGAGACAGCCCATGCCACCCAATTTCCTGATCCTGATGGCCGACCAGCTCACGGCGGGCGCGCTCGCACCCTACGGCGGCCGCGCATTGGCGCCAAACCTCGATGCGCTGGCCGCGAAAGGCGTGCTGTTCGAATCCTTCTATTGCAACAGTCCGCTGTGTGCGCCGTCGCGCTTTTCTTTCCTTGCCGGGCAGTTGCCGTCAAAAATCGGCGCCTATGACAACGCAGCTGAATTCGCCGCGCAGACGCCAACCTTCGCACACTACCTGCGTAGCGCCGGCTACCAGACCGCACTCAGCGGCAAGATGCATTTTTGCGGACCCGACCAGTTGCACGGGTTCGAGGAACGCCTGACGACCGACATCTATCCAGCCGATTTTGGCTGGACGCCGGACTGGACACGCTTCGAGGAGCGGCCAGGTTGGTACCACACGATGGATTCAGTCACGCAGGCCGGCTCGTGCACGCGCACGAATCAGATCGACTTCGATGACGAGGTCGCCTACGCCGCACGCCAGAAGCTGTTCGATATTGCGCGCGGCAGCGACAAGCGGCCATTCTGCCTGGTCGCGTCGATGACACATCCGCACGATCCCTACGTCGTGCCACAGGCCTACTGGGATCGTTACCGCGACGTCGACCTCGGCGACCCAAAAGTCGCGCAATCCGATGTCGCGGACGATCCGCACTCGCGTCGCATCCGCCATGTCATCGGCCTGGAACAGCAATCACCAGACGCTGCGCAGGTTTGCGCGGCGCGGCGCGCCTACCACGGCGCCGTTTCCTACGTTGATGACCAGATCGGATCGATGCTGGCGGCGCTGCGCGATGCGCAACTGGATGCGAACACGATCGTCATCGTGCTGGCGGACCATGGCGACATGCTCGGCGAGCGTGGGCTCTGGTACAAGATGAATTTCTTCGAGCCCGCCTGCCGCATCCCGCTCATCGTTTCGGCACCCGGCCTGTTTGCGCCGCGCCGCGTCGCGGCGCCGGCTTCGCTCCTCGACATCCTGCCGACGCTGGTCGAGCTCGGCAGCGACGGAAGGCAACCGGAATTCGCCGCGCCCCTTGACGGACGGAGTCTCGTCGCGGAACTGACCGGCAAGGCCGGCGGCGTATCGGGTGCAACCGAAGTGATCGGTGAGTACCTGGCCGAAGCAGCCATCGCGCCTATCGTCATGATCCGCCGTGGCCGCTACAAGTTCGTGCACTCGCCGGCAGATCCCGATCAGTTGTACGACGTGGAAAGCGACCCCGACGAGCGCGTCAACCTGGCGGCTGCCAATGTCGCTGCCGGTGATGCAGGTACGCTGCCGCTGCTCGCGGAGTTTCGCGCCGAGGTGGCGCGGCGCTGGTCGTTGCCGACACTGCACGCACAGGTACTCGCCAGCCAGCGGCGCCGGCACATGGTTTACGCCGCGCTGCGCAGCGGCCGCTACACGCCCTGGGATTTCCAGCCGCGGCGCGACGCCAGCCGCCAGTACGTGCGCAACGACCAGGAGCTCAACGACATCGAGGCCTTGGCACGATTCCCGCGCCCCATCTGACTGCCCGGCCAGTTGCGAATTCTGCCATTCGTCATTTCACCAGGTCGCCCAGCGCCGCTTTCAACGGCGCGAGGTATGGCTCGTAGTCGCGCCACTGCCCGACGCCTTCGCGGTTGATAGGACGACGTACCTGCTCTGAACTCGCCGTGCGCACGCTGCGTTCAGTGCGGTGGAACTCGAGGCATGCCGGTTCGAACGCGAGCCCGCAGTAATCGAGCATTCGGCGCACGCTTCCCTCCAGATCGTCGATCAGTTGTTCGTGCTGCACACGCAGTACCCGGCCTGGCAACACGCGGTCCCAGTGCTGCATTACCTCGACATAGATACGGTAGTAGCGACCGATATCTTCGAGGCTGTACGTGAATTCCTGACCATTGGCGAACAACTGGCGAAAGTTGCTGAAGCAGCAGTCCATCGGATCGCGGCGAGCGTCGATGATGCGCGCGTTGGGCAATATCAGGTGGATCAGCGCGATATGCCGGAAATTATTGGGCATCTTGTCGATGAAGCGCGGCTTGTTGGTGCGATAGATGCGCGTGTCTTCCAGGTACGTCTCGCCGAAGCCGCGGAATGAGTCGATGCCGAGTTCAGCCAGCACCTGCGGGTAACGGGCCTGCAGTTGGTCGCTTTCACGGCCGTTGAGTTGGTGCACGAGACGCGGAATATCGGCCAACTCACGCGTGCCCTCGACGGCGGAATGCGATGCCAGGATCTGCTCGATCAGCGTCGAGCCGGCTCGCGGCAGGCCCACGACGAAAATCGGATCGTCCGCTGGGCAACCCGCGCCGGCGCGGGCGGCGAAGAATTCGCTGGTGCAGATATTCATCTGCCGGTGCAGCTTCTGCTCCAGATGGCCGGCATCGTGGCTGACATTGCGGCGCTTCAGTTCATTGCCTCGCTCGTAGAACGCGAACGATTCGGCGAACTCGCGCCGGTCGCCGAGCGCCTTGCCGAGCGCGAAACACAGGTGCAGGCGGTCCTCGTCACTGGTTGTCGCGGCGCTCTCGTAGCCGCGCATGCGCCCGATCTCGGCGTCGGTGAAGCGATAGGTCTTCAGGTTCGCGAGGCTCCACCACGCATCGCCGAAGCCCGGACGCACATCGGCCGAGCGCCGATACGATTCGATGGCCTCAATCTGGTGGCCGATAGTCTTCTCGGCGTGGCCGATGGCCAGGTGCAGCGTGTGGTCATTGGGCGTGTCCGCGCGCAGCTCGCTGAAAAGCCGCAGTGACTCCTCGTGTCGACCGAGGCCCGTCAGCGCATTCGCCTGGAGCGTACGAAAGGCCGTGTTGCCGGCGTCGAGCGCAAGCAGGCGCTTGAGTTGTTCGAGCGCCTGCGCGTGCTTCTGTCGTTCGATCAGCACCATCGCATAGTCGTAGCGCGCGGCATGGTATTGCGGATCGAACTCCAGCACGCTCTCGAGCAGGAATTCGGCATCGTCGAGTACGCCCATCTTCATGCCGATGCGCCCCAGCAAACGCATTGCCTCGATGTCGCGCGGATGGTACTGCAGGTGTTCCCGCACCAAACGCTCGGCCAGTAGCGTCTCGCCTTCGGCGAACATGCTGTTGGCGGACACCACCGCCGCCGGCATGCGCGCCAGGTTGCCCGCGACACTGGCGGCGTGGTCGGCATCACGGTGCAGGCCTTCTTCGCGGCACAGCACGGCAAGGTTTCGCCAGCTCGATGGGAGCGAGGGGTTGGATTCGACCGCCCGGCGATAGGCCGCTATCGCGCCCTGACGCTCACCCAGCATGCGCAGCGTATGCCCCTGTTCCTGGTATAGCCGGCTGAACGCCGGATGCAACCGCGCCAGCTCATCGAGCGTGGCCAGCGCCTTGCGGCCATGGCCCAGGTAACGCAGGTTGACCGCGAGCATGTAGAGCACGTCGCGGTTTTCCGGCACCTCGACGGCCATGCCTGACACCAGCGCCAGTGCCTGCTCGAATTGTCGGGCCTCCATGAGCGCACGCGCATGCAGCACCTGCGCCTCGATCTTTGAGGCGCCGGGCGCGGGAACTGAGGAAGTGGCTTCAGGACCGGTCATACACTCCTAAGCACTGGCAGCAGATTGCAGGAGCGATCGAAGCGGGGCAACGAATGCCTCGTAATTGCGCCATCGCCCCGCGGATTTCGTGCTGATCTTCTGGCGCACCTGCCACTTGCTGGCGGTGATGACGACGCGGTCCGTTGCGTGGAATTCGAGGCAGCGGGGGTCCCACGGAAGGCCGATGAAGTCCACCATGCGGCGGCTCCAGCCCTCCGGGTCGGCTACCAACGCCTCGTAAGGAACCTCGAGAAAACTCGCCGCGGGCAGCACGGCGCGCCAGTGGTCTGTGATGCGCTGGTATTGCTGGTAGAAATGCGCGAGATCGTCCAGATCATTGGCGTACGGGCCGATGTTGTAGAAGTTCTGGAAGTAGATCGACAGGCAGGTATCGATCGGATGCCGCTGCATGTGGATGATGCGGGCCCTCGGCAGCGCCGCGTGAATCAGGCCCGCGTACAGGAAATTGCCCGGCATCTTGTCGACCACGCGTGTCGCGCCGCCAGCCATCGCGCCCAGGCGCAGCAGGTAGTCTTTGCGCATGTCCGTAATGAGCGCGTCCGTGGCTTTGCCTTCGGCCTCCGCACGACGGAAGCGGTCGTATGCTCCGTTCCAGTAGGCGACCTCGCCGGCACCGAACACCGACGGGTGCGAAGCCAGTATCTGTTCCGCGAGTGAAGTGCCCGAACGGGGCATTCCGATGATGAGTACCGGCAGGTCCGATGTGGGCTGATCCGCGTCGGATGCATTCACGACCCCGCCGCCGAATCGCGCGATGATTTCGTCGATCCGATGTTCAAGCCGGGCCCGGTCGTAATTCCCGCCGAAGCGCTTCGTGAGTTCGTTCGCCTGCCGATAGTGCTCGAACGCCGAATCGTAGGTTGCAAGATCGTCGAAGTACTTCCCCAGTGCGTAGTGCAGGCTGATTTCATGCACCAGCGGCTTGCGCCCGCGCAACAGGCGCTCGGCACCGCTGCGCCATGCAGAATCCTTGCTGGTCATGCGCCGGTGCGAGGCGATGCCGGCGTATGCAGGCGCGAAGTCCGGGTTGATCGCGAGCGCGCGTCGGAACATCGACTCCGCATCGTCAAACTGCCCCCGGTCGGCAAGCAACTCACCGAGAGTCGCCACGGCCTCGACATTTTCCGGCTCGAGTGCCAGCGCGGCGCGACAGCTGGTTTCCGCTTCGGCAGCGCGCCGCTGCTGCCGCAGCACCAGCGCGAGACCCAAGTGTGCAGGCACCCAGTGTGGCTGCAGTTCCAGTGCGCGCCGATAGCTCGCCGCGGCATCCTCCACCCGGTGCATTTCGAACAGCACGCTGCCCAGGCTGCAATGGAAATCCACGTTGCCGGGCTCCAGCCCGACCGCGCGTGCGTAGACGGAACAGGCCTCTTGCCGTGCCCCGAGGTCGCGCAGTACGGCGCCCAGGTTGGCGAGGACCTGCAGGTCCCGTGGGCGCAGGGAAAGCGCGCTCCGATAGCGGCGGGCCGCGTCCTCGTAAAGGCCGAGCTGCAGGTAGGCATTGCCGAGGTTGTTATGCGCCTCGGCGTGGCCCGGCTCTTGGGCCAGCGCGCGCTGATAGAGCGGCAATGCCTCGTCCGTGCGCCCCAGTGCCTTGAGCGCATTGGCGCAATCGACCAGCGTTTCGACGTCATCCGGCGTCAGCGCAAGTGCGCGGCGCAGGCTCACCAACGCGCCGCCCCACTCGGAGTGGTCATGCAACCAGGCCCCGAGGTTGCGATGCGCCTCGGCATCCGCGGGCAGCAGTTCGACCGCACGCTGCAGGGCCGCCAGCGCGTCCGTGCCCAAACGCACTTGTGCGACCCCCAGGATTTTCCAGGCGATGCCCGCGTCGGGCCGGCGCTGCGCTAGTGCGCGCGCACCGCGCTCGACTTCATCCAGTCGGTCCTGCCCCAGCAGTTCGACCAGCGCGCCGATCTCCTGCATGCTGATTGCAGGCTTGCCGGCGGCCGCTGCCTGGCCGCAGCAGTGCTTGTGTTTCCTGCCGCTGCCGCAGGGGCAGGGATCGTTGCGGCCGGGAGCCATGCCTGCGCTCAGTCTCTGTAGCTCACCAGAGAGTCATCCAGCGCTTCCTTGAGCGGTCCGAGCCAAGGCTCGAAGTGCTTCCATTGTTCAAGGCCCTCGCGGAAGATCGGCTGACGCACCTGTTCAGAACTGGCGGTGCGCACGCTGCGCTTCGTCTTGTGGAACTCGACACACTGCGGCTCGAAGTCCAGTCCGCAGAAATCCAGGATTCGGTGCACGCTGCCTTCCAGGTCATCGACGACATCCTCGTGATGCACTCGCAGGATCCATCCCGGTAGTACGCGGTCCCAGTGGCGCATCAGCTCAAGGTAGGTGCGGTAATAGCGTGCAATGTCCTCGAAGCTGTACGTGAATTCCTGGCCCTTGGCGAACAACTGCTTGTAATTGCTGAAACAGCAGGCGAGCGGCTCACGCCGCGCGTCGATGATCTTCGCATGCGGTAGCATCTGATGAATGAGTCCCAGATGCCTGAAATTGTTAGGCATCTTGTCGATAAAGAACGGCTTTCCGCTGCGATAGACGCGGGTAGCATCCAGGTATTGCTGGCCGAGGCCGCGAAAATCATCGGCGCGTAGCTCGGTCAATACCCGCGGATAACGGGGATGCAACAGGTCGGGATCGCGCCCCCGGAGCCTGGCGACGGTCTGCTGGATGTTGGCCAGTTCTTGCGTGCCTTCGACCTGCGAGTGCGAGGCCAGGATCTGCTCGACCAGCGTCGAGCCGGAACGCGGCAAGCCGACAATGAAGATCGGATCCGGGTCGGGGGCACCGCACCCCGGTAGATGCGCGAAGAAATCAGCATTGCACACCGCGATCTGCTCCCGGGTGTTCGCCTCGATGATTTCCGGCTGGTAGTGGCTCTCGGCGCGTTTCAAAGCGTTGCCCAGCGCGTAACAACGGAAGGAATCGGCGTACTCGGCGCGGTCTTCCAGCGCCTTGCCCAGCGCGAAACTCAGGTGGTATCGATCGATCCGTCCAAGCGACGGATCGGCGTGGAGCGTGCGCAGTCGCGCGAGTTCCTCGTCCGC
>JBOHZW010000297.1:0-2742 GCA_050738715.1 Steroidobacteraceae bacterium
GGCCTCGACCTTGCCACCCGGAAATTCCCATTGCCCCGCGAGCGCCTTGCCGCCAGTGCGTTGCGTCACCAACACGCGCTGCGCGTCATCAGCGATCACCGCGGCGACCACGCGTATCGTCGGTTTCAAGGCTCGAGCGCACCGTGGCATTGCTTGTACTTTCGGCCGGAGCCGCAGGGGCACGGCTCGTTGCGCCCGACCTTGCGATCGCCGCGCACGAACGGTGAGGCCGGCTCGAATCCGCCCTGCGCCGCGGCACCCGCGTTGCCTGCGCCCGCAGCCGCGCCAGGCCCTGCGCCCGCGCCCATGCCCGCTCCGGCTCCAGCGCCCGGATCGCTCGCTCCCGGTGCGAGCGCCGTCGGCATCTCCGCGTGCTGCGCCTGCAATGCGCGCATCAGGCGTTCGCGCCGCTCGGCTTCCTCGCGATCGATCTGGTCCTGCGTGCGGATCTCGACGCGCGCAAGCATCGCGGCGCTGTCGTATTTTACACGGCCCAGCATCGCCGTGAACAACTCGAAGGCCTCCCGCTTGTATTCGTAGCGGTAATCCTTCTGTGCATAGCCGCGCAGGTGGATGCCCTGGCGCAGGTAATCCATCGCAGCCAGGTGATCGCGCCAGTGCTGGTCGAGCTGGCGCAGCACCACGTCACGTTCGACGTGACGCATGATCGGCGCTCCGATGCGCGCCACCTTCTGGCGGTAGTTGTCGAGCACCGCATCGACGACGCGCGTGCGCAGCACGGAGTCTTCCATCTGCGGATCGGCGGCCAGCCAGCCCGCGATATCGACGCTGACACCGAAATCGCGCTGCAGCGCTTCGTTGAGCGAGGTGAGATCCCAGGCATGCGGCGCGCTGCCGATCGGCAGGTGCGCATCGAGGAGGCCACGCACGGAATCTTCATACATGCCCAACACCGCATCACCGAGGTCGTCGGTGCCGAGGATCTCGGTGCGCTGCTGGTACACGACCTTGCGCTGGTCGTTGGCGACGTCATCGAACAGCAACAGCTGCTTGCGGATGTCGAAGTTGTGCGCCTCGACCTTGCGTTGCGCCTTTTCGATCTGGCGCGTGAGCATCCCGCTCTCGATGACCTCGCCCGCCTTCATGCCGGCCATCTGCAGCCAGCGCTTGGTGCGCGCCGGATCGCCGAAGATGCGCATCAGGTTGTCTTCCATCGACAGGTAGAACCGGCTCGAGCCCGGATCGCCCTGGCGGCCGGAACGGCCGCGCAGCTGGTTGTCGATGCGGCGCGATTCGTGCCGCTCGGTGCCGATGATGTGCAGGCCGCCGGCGGCGATCACTGCATCGTGGCGCACCTGCCAGCCCTTGCGGACTTCATCGCGCGCCGTCTCATCGGTGGCGTCGTGCCCACTGGGGCTGAGCGCCTGCAATTCCGCTTCGAGGTTTCCGCCGAGCACGATGTCAGTGCCGCGGCCCGCCATGTTGGTGGCGATCGTCACGGTGCCGGGCCGTCCCGCGTTGGCGACAACGTGCGCCTCGCGCTCGTGCTGCTTGGCGTTCAGCACGTTGTGTTCGATCTGCTCCTTCTGCAGGAGTCCAGCGAGGTATTCCGAGGTTTCGATCGAGGTCGTGCCCACCAGCACCGGCTGCTGCCGCGTGGCGCAGTCGCGGATGTCCGCGATGATCGCCTCGAACTTGTCGGCCTGCGTGAGATAGACGTGATCAGCGCTGTCCTTGCGGATCATCGGGCGATGCGTCGGGATGACGACCACCTCGAGCCCGTAGATCTGCAGGAACTCGGGCGCCTCGGTGTCGGCCGTGCCGGTCATGCCGGACAGTTTCTTGTACAGGCGGAAGTAGTTCTGGAACGTGATCGAGGCAACCGTCTGGTTCTCCTCGCGCACCTTCACGCCTTCCTTGGCCTCGACCGCCTGGTGCAGGCCGTCGGACCAGCGCCGGCCGATCATCGTGCGGCCGGTGAATTCATCGACGATGATCACTTCGCCGTTGCGGACGATGTACTCGACATCGCGCTTGTAGATCGCGTGCGCACGGAGCGCTGCATTCAGGTGATGCATGAGCCGCACGTTGGCGGCGTCGTAGAGGCTCTCGCCTTCGCGCAGCAAGGCCGCCTCGAGCATCAATTGCTCGACGCGCTCATGGCCGTCCTCGGTGAGGTGGACCTGCTTGCCCTTCTCATCGACCGAGAAATCGCCGGGTCCCTCTTCCTCGAGCTGGCGCTTCAGGCGGGGCACCAGCGCGTTGATGCGCTGGTACACCTCGGTGCTTTCTTCGGCCGGGCCCGAGATGATCAGTGGCGTGCGCGCCTCGTCGATCAGGATCGAGTCCACCTCGTCGACGATCGCATAGGCAAGTGAGCGCTGTACCCGGTCTTCCAGGCGGAACGCCAGGTTGTCGCGCAGGTAGTCGAAGCCGAATTCGTTATTGGTACCGTAGGTAATGTCGCAGCCGTAGGCGCCGCGCTTCTGCTCCTGGTCCTGGCCGTTCTTGATCACCCCGACGGTGAGCCCAAGGAAGCGGTAGATCGGGCTCATCCAGTCCGCATCGCGTTGCGCGAGGTACTCGTTGACCGTCACGACGTGCACGCCCTCGCCGGGCAGCGCATTGAGGTAGACGGCGAGCGTCGACATCAGCGTCTTGCCCTCGCCGGTCTTCATCTCGGCGATCTTGCCCTGGTGGAGGACCATGCCGCCGATGAGCTGGCAGTCGAAGTGCCGCATGCCGAGCTGCCGGCGCCCCGCCTCGCGCACGGTGGCGAAC
>JBOHZW010000298.1:0-1968 GCA_050738715.1 Steroidobacteraceae bacterium
CCGTCGAGGTGCGGTATTCGTATTCAACTTCGGCCTCGGCGAGCGCGGAGCGGCAATCGATGCACCAGTGCACCGGCTTGAGGCCGCGATACAAGTGGCCGTTCGCGATGATCTTGCCGAGCGAGCGAATCTGCTGCGCCTCGTAGCGCGGATCCATCGTCAGGTACGGCCGCTCCCAGTCGCCAAACACGCCGAGCCGCTTGAAATCGGCGCGCTGCGATTCAACCTGCTTCGCCGCGAACTCGCGGCAGGCAGCGCGAAAGGCGCGCGCATCGAGCTTGTGCCCGGGCCTGCCATGTTTCTTTTCGACGGCAAGCTCGATCGGCAAGCCGTGACAGTCCCAGCCCGGCACATAAGGCGCATCAAACCCCGCGATCGTGCGCGCCTTGACGATGACATCTTTCAGGATCTTGTTGACCGCGTGCCCGAGGTGGATCACGCCGTTCGCATACGGCGGTCCGTCGTGCAGCACGAATGCCGGGCGGCCCCGCGACGCCTTGCGGATGGCGCCGTAGATATCCTGCTCGGCCCATCGCGCCAGCTGCTTCGGTTCGCGCTGCGCCAGATCCGCCTTCATCGGGAAATCGGTCTGCGGCAGATTGACGGTGTGCTTGTAGTCGGTCACTGGAGGCAATTCCCAACGGCTCGTGCAGTGCAAACTTTCATTTTAGCCCAGCGCCGCGCGGGCCGCCGCCGCGTCACGGTGCATCTGCTCCACCATCATCCCGAGGGATTCGAATTTCAGCTCATCGCGCAGCCGCGCCACGAACTCGACCTCGAGCTCCATGCCGTACAGATCGTCGTTGAAATCGAACAGATGGACTTCGAGCAGCGTTGCGTTGCCACCGACTGTCGGACGGGTTCCAAGGCTCGCAACCGCTGGCCAGGCGCTGCCAGGCAGCGTCTCGCCGCGCACGCGCACCGCGAAAATTCCCGCCAGCGGCGTGCGCCGCCGCGCGACGGCGAGATTGGCCGTGGGATAACCCAACGTGCGGCCGAGCTGCTCGCCGCGCTGCACGCGCCCGCGCATCGCGTAGGGTCGGCCAAGGAGCCGCGCCGCGCGATCCAGGTCACCGGCGGCAAGGGCCGAGCGGACCATGCCGCTGCTGACGCGCTCGCCAGCAACTAACACCGGCGCGATGATCTCCGCTTCGAATCCGTAATGACGCGCCTCTTGTGCGCACCACTCGGCGCTCGCGTGCCCGCCGCGGCCGAAGCGGAAATCGTGGCCGACGATGATCGCGCGCGCGCCGAGCGTACGGAGCAGTGCCATGAAATCCTCGCCGGTCTTCGAACGCAGCGCGCCATCGAAGGTCAGCAAATGAAGCCGTTGCAGGCCGCTGTGTTCGAGCAGGCGCCAACGCTCGCGGAAGTTCGTCAGCCGCGCCGGCGGATTGGCGGCATTCAATACCTCGCGCGGCATCGGCTCGAAGGAAAGGAGTCCCGCTTCGACCTTGAGCTCTGCGGCGCGCTGTTGGGCACGTGCGATCAACGCCGAGTGGCCGACATGGATCCCATCGAAGGTACCGATCGTCAGTACGCTGGGCGCAAGCCCTAAGGGCGCGCCGCGGATCAGCCGGAGCGGGTGAACGTTGCTATGGAGGTCGTAGTCACGGGGGCTCATGGGGTGATGCGGGACTATACCGGAGCCGCATTGACAACGAGAGATGCGGTACGCACACTACGCGGCCCTTTAAGGGGCGCAGAATCAACGCAGGCGGAGTTCAGGCGCGTGGCAAACACGAAATCAGCGGAAAAAGCGGCCCGGCAGGCGGTCGCACACCGGGAACGCAATGTCGCGATGCGCTCGCGCATGCGCACGGCGATTCGCCGCGTCATCGATGCGGCCGCTGCCGGCAAGAAGGACGATGCGCGCGCGAGCTACAAGGCCGCCGTGCCGCTGATCGATACGCTCGTCAACAAGAAGATCATCCACCGCAACCAGGCCGACCGGCACAAGAGCCGGCT
>JBOHZW010000299.1:0-11346 GCA_050738715.1 Steroidobacteraceae bacterium
CCAGTTCCGCGACCAGCTCGAATCCGAATCCGACGGACTCAAGGTGGACCTGAACACGCCGCCGCAGCACACGACGACGACGCCCGCCGCGCCATCGCCGCCCGCCGCGGCTTCACCACCGGCGGAAACGTCGCCACCGTCCGTGGTTCCACCAGCCGGCCCCGCACAGCCCTGGATTCCGCCGCCCGATTCCCCGCACGGCGATACGCCGCCCGCGCCGCCGCCCGAATCGCTCAGCTCGATCGACACGCCGCATGACCGGCGAGAGTGAACCGCTGCTCGAAGGCACGCTGATCTCGCACCTGCTCGAGCTGCGCACGCGGCTGATGCGCGTGTTCCTCGCCGTGATCATTGTGTTCATTCCGTTCGCGTACTATTCGAACCACCTGTTCGAGTGGCTTTCGCATCCGTTGCTGCAGCAGCTGCCGCCCAACGCCATGCTGATCTCGACCAGCATCACCGCGCCGTTCACCGCGCCGCTCAAGCTCGCGTTCGTCGCGGCGCTGGTTGTCGCGATGCCATACGTGTTGTACGAACTGTGGGCCTTCGTTGCGCCCGGCCTGTACCGGCACGAAAAAGGCTTTGCGGTGCCGCTGCTGGTCTCGGCGGTGATCCTGTTCTACGTCGGCGTCGCGTTCGCGTATTTCATCGTGTTTCCGCTCATCTTCAATTTCTTCGTCAACACGACACCCCACGGCGTTGCGTTGATGGCCGACATCTCGATGTACATGGAGTTCGTGCTGGTGCTGCTGTTCTCATTCGGCATCGCGTTCGAAGTGCCGGTGGCGGTCGTGCTGTTGGTGCTGATGGGCATCGTGCCGATCGGGAAACTCACGCAGATCCGCGGCTACGTGCTGATCGCGGTGTTCATCATCGCGGCGATCCTGACGCCGCCGGATGCGATTTCGCAGACCATCATGGCGGTGCCGATGTACGCTCTCTATGAGGGCGGCATCCTGTTCGCGCGGTTGATGGTGCGCAGCCGCGACAAGTCAAAAAAACCTGAAACCGGGGAGTAGGGGAACATGGCCAATCCAGCCTCGATGGCGCCTATCGCGCGCGCCGAACTCACCGTGCGCGGACTCGTCCTCGGCGTCACCATCACCGTGCTGTTCTCGGCGGCGAATGTCTACTTCGGGCTGAAGGCGGGACTTACGTTCGCGACCTCGATTCCCGCCGCCGTCATTTCGATGGCGGTGCTGCGCGGCTTCAAGGGCATGACCGTGCAGGAGAACAACATCGTGCAGACGGTGGCTTCCGCCGCCGGCACGCTGACCTCGATCATTTTCGTGCTGCCGGGTTTCGTCATCATCGGCTGGTGGTCGGGGTTTCCATACTGGGTATCGACCGCGATCTGCGCGCTCGGCGGAATCCTCGGCGTCATGTATTCGATTCCATTGCGGCGAGCGCTCGTGACGCAGTCCGACCTGCCCTACCCGGAAGGCGTCGCCTGCGCCGAAGTGCTGAAGGTGGGCGGCGGCGAGCAGGCGGACGCGACGGCGGTCGAGGAGAGCCGCGACGGATTGCGCGCCGTGGTGTGGGGTTCGATCGTGTCCTCCGTGTTTGCGGTAATCGTGGCCACGCGCGTCTTCGCCAGCGATGTCGTACGCTATTTCCGCGCCGGCGAGCGCGGCGTCAGCGGTTTCGATTTCTTCCTGTCCTTCGCGCTGTTCGCGGTCGGGCATCTCGTCGGGCTGTGGGTCGGCCTGGCGATGGGGCTCGGCGCGCTGATCGGCTGGGCGTGGGGCGTGCCGCACTTTTCGGCGCTGGCGCCAGACGGCCTGGCGGGCCTGGACAGCGGCGCCATCGCGAAGCTTGCGCAATCGACATGGAGTCACCAGGTGCGCTTCATCGGTGCCGGCACGATCTGCGTCGCCGCGGTGTGGACGCTCGCGAAACTGATCAAGCCGGTCGCCGCGGGACTGCGTTCCGCGATGGCGGCGTCGCGAGCCCGCGCCTCGGGCGGCGGCGCGTTGCTGCCGCGCACCGAGCAGGACATTCCGATCGGCACAGTCGCGCTGATCACGCTGGCCTGCATGGTGCCCATCGGCGTCCTGCTCGCGAATTTCAGCGTCAGCAGCGGACTCGGCAATCACATGTTGCTGCTGGTGGTCGCCGGCATCATCTACATCGCACTGATGAGCTTCTTCGTTTCCGCGGTCTGTGGCTACATGGCCGGGTTGATCGGTTCGTCGAACAGTCCGTTGTCAGGCATCGGCATTCTCGTCGTGATCGGCGCGGCGCTCCTGCTCGTGTTCGGCCTGCGCTCGGCGGTGTCGGTGAGCGAATACAAATCGCTGGTCGCATTCGCGCTGTTCGTCACGGCGATCGTGTTCGCGGTCGCGACGATCGCCAATAACAACCTGCAGGATCTCAAGACCGGCCAGCTCGTCGATGCCACGCCGTGGAAACAGCAGGTCGCGCTGGTGATCGGCGTCATCGCCGGCGCGGCGATCATTCCGCCGATCCTCGATTTACTGAATCATGCGTACGGATTCGTCGGCGCGCCGGGACCGGCGCGGGAACATCCGTTGCCGGCGCCGCAGGCGGGATTGATCTCGGCCCTTGCGCAAGGCGTCATCCAGAACAACGTCGACTGGAGCCTGATTCGCATTGGCATGGGCATCGGCGTCGTGTTGATCGCAGCGGACGAAACCCTGCGTCGCGTGTCGAAGTCGGCGCATCTTTCGCCGCTCGCGGTAGGACTCGGCATCTACCTGCCGACGCAAAGCACGCTGATGGTCGTCATCGGCGCAATCGTCGGCTGGTATTTCGACAAGCGCGCCGAGCGCGGCGCGCGGCCCGAGGCGACGAAGCAGCTCGGCGTGCTGCTGGCCTCGGGCATGATCGTCGGCGAAGGACTGGTCGGCGTCGTCATTGCCGCACTGGTGGCGTTTTCCGGCCGCGATTTTCCGCTCGCACTGGTCGGCGACGAGTTCGCCAACGGGCCCGCCGTCTGGATCGGCGCGGCCGCTTTTGCGTTCGTGATCTTCCTGCTGTATCGCTGGGCGGCGCGCTTGCGTAGCGCCTGAAGGCGCGCGGGGGTTCAGGCCGACTTCGGCTTGGCCTGCCGCTCGACCGCGATTTTCAGGCGCGCGAGCGCCAGGCCCCATCCGTTGCGCAGGCGCTGGTAATAGGCATCCCAGCTTTCGGCTATCGGGAAACCCGAACCGAGCAATCGCAGCACCGCGACGCCTTCCTCGGTATCGAGGATGAAATCATCGACGATCACGGCATCGTCCGCCGGCAGTCCGGGCGGGGGCATGTAGATGAGGCGTAAGCGGCGGCCGGCCTCGAACACGTCGATGTGCGCCTCGCGCTCAATGTTGCGATCGATGCGCACGTAGTAGCTGCCGCCGGCCTTCGGCGTCACGCGCGCGTTCGGACCGTACCAGAGCGAAACCATTTTCGGATCGACGAGCGCGCTCCACACCATCTCGCTCGGCGCGTTGACGTCGATCCGGTGCGCGTAGCCGCGCGTGCGCTCAGCCACGGGAGCCACCATCCGTGCCACTATTGTCCGCAGCGCGAACGCCGCGCTCGCGCCACAGCATCCATGCGAACGGCAGCAGCGATACAGCGATGATCAGCAAGGTCACCAGGCCGAAATTCTGTTTCACGACCGGCAGATTGCCAAACAGGAATCCACCGCACAAGAACAATGCAACCCAGCCCGCGCCGCCCAGAACGTTGAATAGCTGGAAGCGGGACGCGTTCATGCGCCCGACGCCGGCGACGAAAGGCGTAAAGCTGCGCACGACCGGCATGAACAGCGACAGCACGATGGCGACTCCGCCGTGGCGCTGGAAAAAACTCTCGGCGCGCCGCAGGTGTTCGAGGCGCAGCAGCTTGCTGCGCCCATCGAAGGCGCGACGCCCGACTCTCCTGCCGATCCAGTAGTTCAGGGTATTGCCGGCGATCGCGGCTACGCCGAGCAACGCAAGCAGCCACGGCAGATGCAGCGTGCCGCTGGTGTCGACGGCCGCAAGCGCGCCGGCGCCGAACAGCAGCGAATCGCCGGGCAGGAAGGGCGCAATGACGAGTCCGGTCTGGGCGAAGATCACCGCGAACAGCAGCGCGTAGATCCACAGGTCGTAGCGCGCCACCAGTTCGACCAGATGGCGGTCCAGGTGCAGCACCAGGTCGACGAGGAACTGCAGCGTGCTCATCGGCGCGCGACCCGCAGTGCGCCGCGGCGCAGTTCAACGAGCGCGGCCGCGACCGGCGGGTCGCGACGCGCCAGCGTCGAGGGCTGGCCCGCAGCATCCAGCGCAGCAGGCGATTGCAGCGCCGTGCCGACCACGCGGTCGGGTGCGATGCCGATGCCGTTGATGGAATCGCCGGCCGGAGTGTAGTAGCGCGCCGTAGTCAGCTTCAGTGCGCGTCCGTCCGAAAGCGGCATGACGGTCTGCACCGTGCCCTTGCCGTAGGTGCGCGCGCCCAGCAGCAGCGCGCGATTATTCTGCCGCAACGCGGCGGCAAGGATTTCCGCAGCCGACGCCGAGTTGCCGTTGACCAGCATTGCGATCGGCGCGCCGGCGATCAGGTCGCCTGGCGTCGCCTGCATGCGAAAGCGCGCATCCTGCAAACGTCCGTCGGCGCTGACGATCGTGCCGCGATCGAGAAAATCGTCGGCGACCGCAGCGGCGGCTTCGAGTACGCCGCCCGGATTGTCGCGCAGGTCTACTACGAGACCTTGCAGTCTCCCGCCAGCTTTCGAGCGTAGCTGCCTGACAGCGTCCCGCACTTCCGTCACCGTTGAATACGTGAACTCGCGGATGCGCAGATACCCGAAACCTGGCGCCAGGCTCTCGGCTGCGACGCTCGCAAGCTCCACCTGCGAGCGCGTGATCCGGAATTGCAGCGTGGCGCCGGGCTTCTCGCCGCGCCGCACCGTCAACTGCACTGGGCTGCCGGGCGCGCCACGCAGCAAGGCCGCGGCCGCGTCGATGTTCGCGGCGCCGACCTCATGCCCGTCGATGCCGAAGATCTGATCCGCGGGCTTGAGCCCCGCGCGCATTGCAGGCGAGCCGGCAATACAGCGCACCACGCGCAGCGCGCCCGCGGCGCCTTCGACCTGCACGCCAATGCCGGCGTAGCTCCCGTTGGTCACCGCCTGCAGCTGCGCGTAGTCGGCGGCATCGAGCAGGGTCGAATGCGAATCGAGCGATGCAACCAGGCCGCGAGCAGCCTGGCTCATCAACGCATGTTCATCGACCGGATCGACATAGCCTTCGCGCACCCGCTGCAGCACTTCGGCGAGCAGTCGCGCGTCTTTCGAAGGCAGTGGATCGGTCGACTGCAACGGCACGGATTGCAACGCGGCCGCTTGCACCTGCGGGTGCGGCGCGCGTGCGAACCCGAAGCCGATCAACGCGCCGGCACCGAGTACCAGCCACAGCATCCATCCGGATTTGTCGCGCGCCACGCCCATGCGCGTAATTCTACACGGCCTGCGCGGTCGGCGGATCCTCTCCAAGCTCGATACTCACGGCGGTGCCGTGCGTGACGGCGGCATACAACGGCAGCTGCTCGAGCACGTCCTTGATCGGCACGGGCTGGCCGATGGCAAAACCCTGGCCGTAGTCGACACCGAGCTGCGCGATGCGAATGCGGATCTCGTCGGTCTCGACGTATTCCGCCACCGTGATCAGCGACATCGCGCGCGCCAATTGCGCGATGGCCTGGATCGTCGATTCGGCTTTCGGATCCTTCAACACGTCGCGCACGAAACTACCGTCGATCTTCAGCATCGAGATCGGGAGCGATCGCAGGTAGGCGAGTGAGCTCAGACCGGTGCCGAAATCGTCGAGCGCGATGCCGCAGCCGAGCTTGCGCAGCTGGCGCATCAGCGTTTCGGCGTGGCCGAGATTGCCGATCGCTGCGCTCTCGGTGAGTTCGAAGCACAGCGCTTCCGGGTTGATGCCGCTCGCGGCAATCTGCTCGCACAGGAATTCGGTGAACGCGCCATCCTTCAGCGACTGGCCGGAGCAGTTGATGCTGAACACGACCGGGCTGCCGGCCAGCAGTTCCGCATGAGGCTTCAGCAAATTCAGCGCTTCGCTCACCACCCAGCGGTCGATCTCGGGCATCAGCTGGTAGCGATGCGCGGCCGACAGGAAATGATCCGGCCCCACGGTCTGGCCGTCCAACCCGATCATGCGCAGCAGCAGCTCGAAGTGCGGGCGCAGGTGCGTGCGGCCCATCGGCAGCAGCAGCTGCGCGTTCAGCCGCAGCCGGCCCTCGACGATTGCCGAGCGCAGATCGGTGATGACGTTGATGTCGGTGAAGCGGCGGACAATGCTTTCGTCCGCTTCCTGGAAGACTTCGACGCGATTGCGGCCGCGGTCGTTGGCGGCCTTGCAGGCGGTCTCGGCCGCGGCAAACGCATGCGTGAATTCCTGCGCACGCGGCTCAACCGCGGCGACGCCGATGCTGATCGATACGGCCAGCGTGCCATCGCCGATGGATACGCCGAGCTGCTCAGCGCCCTGGCGGAGCGATTCGGCAAAGGTCGCCGCGTCGTCGAGTCCGACCGGCAGCAGCACCGCGAAGCGATCGCCCGAGATGCGCGCGGCGATCGCGCCGGGCGGTACGCGCTTGCGCACCAGGTCGCCGATCTGCGCGATGACCTTGTCGCCGACATGCATGCCGTAGCTGTCGTTGATGACGTGCATGCGGTTCGTGTCGATTGCCAGCGCGCTCCACCAGCGCTGCACGCTTGACTGCTGCTTCAGCGTGCTTTGCACACGCTGCTCGAAGGCGGGGCGATTGAGCAATCCGGTCAGCGCGTCGTAGCTGGCAGAGATGACGGCGGCGACACGCCGTGCCAGCAGTTCGGCCAGTCGCGCCTGGCGCTGCGTGAATTCGGGCATGTCCTCGGGACGGAACAACGCCAGCACGCCGACCGCCCGGCCATCGCCGCGCATCACGGCGCAGGACAACAGGCGATACGACTTGCCCGGTTCCTTGCCCGCCAGCTGCATGCGGTTGACGATGACCGCTTCACTGCGCAATTGCGCGGTGGAAACGAGGTGGCGGTGCGCACGCGCGACCAGGCTCGCTTCGATTTCATGGTTCGGGTCGCGGTGCACGAGCACCAGGCCTTTTTCCGGCACGATGATCGCCGCGAGGCCGCCCTGGATGTGTTCGACCGCCGCGCGCAGCACGGCTTTCAATTCGTCGCCACCGCCATCCTCGGCGGAGGAATCGCTGCTGCTGACTGACAACAGCATGTCGAGGTCCTGGTCCTGCTCGGCGAGCGAGCCGCTGAGATCGCTGATCTGTTCGCGGCTCACCAGCTCACGCGTCAGGATCTCGAGCGCCGGCCGCACCAGCGAATGCACGAATTTCAATGTGTGCTGGTCGCCGCTCGAATTGGCTTTGCAGCGCAACAGCACTGTCGCGAACGGCGGTGTCGGTGCACAGGTGTTCGGTTTCCACAACCAGAAGATGTACATCGGCTCGCCGTCGGCAACGAATACGCCGGGCGTACCGGGCTCGGTGCAGGCGGTGCGCAGAGAATCGTTGACGACGCGGGCGAGCGACGGGTCGGTCACCACTTCGCTCGACCAGATCACTTCGGTGGCGGCGTTGTAAATCGACACACCAGTCATGCGCGGCAACAGTGCGCGCAACAACTGGGTGTAGGTCTCCAGTTCCGAGCCGCCGGGTGATGGAGATTGTGCGTTTGTATCTGGGATCATGAATGTGTGCCGCAGGCAAGCATCGGTCAAAGGCCGTCGCGGAGCCTTGAACCGGTTCGCGCTTTACTTAAATGTGCACGGAATTCGGCCGTTGCAGCCGCACGAGCGACTGTGACGCAGTTCTCACTCGCGCCGGCGTCGGGATCGACCCCAGCGTGCGTACGCGTTCAGGGCTTGCGCTGCCGAAACCAGGGACGCGGATCGACGGGTTTTCCACCGCGGCGGATTTCCAGGTACAACTCCGGTTCGGAGCGTCCGCCGGTGTCGCCCGCGGCCGCAATGACATCGCCTGCGGCCACTGCTGCGCCGACGGATTTGCGCAGCTGATCGTTGTAGCCGTAGAGGCTTAGATAACCGCCACCGTGATCGAGGATCGTCAGCAATCCGAGCCCGGGCAACCAGTCGGCGTAGATCACGCGGCCCGCGGCGATCGCGCGCACTGGCGCGGCGTGCTCCGTTGCGACCACGATGCCATCCCAGTCGACCCCGCTGGCGCGCGTGTCGCCAAAATTGGCAATGACGCGGCCTGCAACCGGCCAGTCCAGCCGTCCGCGCAAACGTCCAAACGCGGTGCCGTCATCGGCGCTCGGACGTGACGGCGCCGCGCGCGCCAGTTCGCGCAGCAAGCGCTCGAGGCTGGCCTGTTGAGCGCGCAATCGTGCCAGGCTGGCGGCGCGCGACTTGGCCTCGACTTGCAGGTTGTCCAGCGCGCTGGCTCGCTGCGCGCGTCCGGCCTCGAGCTGCGTCAGCCGTTGCGCGCGGCCGGTGTGCAGTTGCGCCAAGGCGCGCGCCTCGTCTGCGAGCGCGGCATCGAGCTTGTCAATGCGTTGCACCTGCTGCTGGATGCCCGCGATCTGGGCCGCGCGCGCCCGGCCGAAATAGCCGTACCAGGTGTACATGCGCATCGCAGCGCCGGGATCGCCCTGGTTCAGCAGCAGCTGCAACGGTTCATGCGGACCGATGCGGTACGCGACGCGCAATTGCGCGGCGAGGCTGGCGCGTTCCGATGCCAGCGAGGCCAGGACGCGCGCGCGTTCCGCGCCCAGCTTCGCGCGCTGCGTGCTGTGCGATGCCTCCTGCGCCTGCAGGTCTTCGAGGTCGGAACGCGTCGATGCGACTGCGAGCTCGGCGCTGCGCAGGTTCCGCGCCAACTTGTCGCGCTCGATCGCGTCGCGGCTGACATCCTTGCTGACCCGTTCGATGCGCTCCTTCAGCGACCGCAACTGCGCCTGCGTCTGGCTCCTGTCGGCAGCGGCGGCGGCGACGGCCTCTTTGGCGGGTGCGGGCACGCCCATGGCGGATACCGCCAGGGCCGCCGCGGCCACCAGTAGCAGCGGCCGAAGTCCCTGGAAAAACAGTGCTCGCCCCGGTGCCATGCGAAAAGTCTAACGCAGCGGGGCTATAATGCGCGGCTTATGCAACGCCTGCTCGAATACGCTACCCACCATCAGCCCCTGGCGCTGTTCGCCGTTGCCGCGGTGACCGCCGTGTTGATGTACGAATTGCGCGAACGCGTCCGCGGCGCCGGTGCCATCGGCGCGCAGGATCTCGTGCGGCTGATGAACCAGGGTGCGCTGCTGCTCGATGTGCGCAGCGCCGAGGAGTTTGCCGCCGGCCATATCCGCGGCGCGCGCAGCCTGCCCGCCGCGCAGCTCGGCGACAGCGCGGATTCGCTGAAGCGCTACAAGGACAAACCCCTTGTCGTGTATTGCGAGCAGGGCGGCAGCGCCGCAGGCGCGATGCGCGCGCTTGCGCAGCTCGGGTTCACCCAGGTTGCCAACCTGCGCGGGGGCCTGCGTGCGTGGCGCGCCGAAAACCTGCCTGTTGCGCGCGACTGAGTTGAGTCGCTTCGGAACTTCGCACTCACCACGCCAAACATGGCAGCGCCGACGATTGAAATGTACACGACGAGCTGGTGCGGTTATTGCGAGCGGGCCCGCGGGTTATTGCACAGCAAGGGCGCGCAGTTCCGCGAGATCAGCATCGAAGGGGAACCCGGATTGCGCGCCCAGATGATCGAACGCAGCGGCCGGCGCACGGTGCCGCAGATCTTCATCGACGCGCATCATATCGGCGGGTCGGACGAATTGGCTGAGCTCGAGGCGGAGGGCAAGCTCGACGCACTGCTGGCTGGCAACGACACGAATTGACGACACTACTACTTTAAGGAACATCAGATGAGTATCGAGACCCCACAACCCGGCCCGGGCGCGGCAGCCGCCGCCGGCGCGCAACTTTCCCTGCAGGCCGTGTACCTGAAGGATTGCTCTTTCGAAGCGCCGCTCGGTCCGCGCGTAACACCCGACTGGAATCCGGCGATCGGCCTTGACCTGAACACCGCGGTCAACGTGATCGAAGGCGACCTGCGCGAAGTGGTGCTCACAGTCACGGTCTCGGCGAAGATCGGCGAGCAGACGGTGTTCCTCGTCGAAGTGAAGCAGGCCGGCGCATTCGTCATGCAGAACCTGAACGACGGCGACTATCGCCGCGCTGCGGGCATCGTCTGCCCCGGCGTGCTGTTTCCCTATGTACGTTCGGTGGTCTCGCAACTGGTGAGCCAGGGTGGATTCCCGCAGCTGCTGTTGCCGCCGGTGAACTTCGAAGCGCTGTTTGCGGCGAATAATCCCGAGCAGACCAGCGCCACGACGAACTGACGCCAGGGCCTCGAAACATCGATGCTGGTTAACCCATGAGCGTCGTCGCGCCTCCTTCGCAGATCGCCGTGCTGGGCGCCGGATCCTGGGGCACGGCGCTCGCAATCCAGTGCGCGCGCGCCGGCAACGCGGTCCGGCTGTGGGGACGCTCGCCGAAGCTGTGCGCGGAGATGGCGGCCGCGCGCCGCAATCCGCGCTATCTGCCCGATGCGGTTTTTCCCAAGGGACTCCACATCGCGCACGATCTAACCAGCGCTCTGAACGGGGCCGTTGACGTGTTGATCGCAGTGCCGAGCCACGCATTCCGCGAATTGCTCGGCTTGATTCGCGATCAGCTCACTGCCGGGCAGCGCCTGTGCTGGGCGACGAAGGGATTCGAGATCAGCACCGGCCGGCTGCCCGCTGAAGTGGCGCGCGAAGTGCTCGGCACGAGCCGGCTCACCGCGGTGCTGTCGGGTCCGACGTTTGCGCGCGAAGTCGGCGCCGGTCTTCCGACCGCGATGACGATTGCTTCGCGCGATCACGACTATGCGGCGCAGCTCGCGCATGATTTTTCTTCGCCGGTGTTTCGTGCCTACACTTCCACGGACATAGTCGGCGTCGAAGTCGGCGGCGCCGTGAAGAACGTGCTTGCGATCGGCGCGGGCTTGTCCGATGGATTGGGCTTCGGCGCCAACTCCCGCATCGCCTTGATCACGCGTGGCCTGGTTGAAATGACGCGCCTGGGTGTAGCGCTCGGCGCGCAGCGCGAGACCTTCATGGGCCTCGCCGGCCTCGGCGATCTCGTGCTCACCTGCACAGACGATCAATCGCGCAACCGGCGCTTCGGGTTGCTGCTCGCAAAGGGCCGCAGCGCCGAAGCCGCGCTCGCCGAAATCGGCCAGGTGGTCGAGGGTTACAAGGCGACGCGCGCGCTGCGCGCCGTGGCCGAACGCGAACGGGTGACGATGCCGATCTGCGAGGGCCTGCACGCCGTGCTGTACGAC
>JBOHZW010000300.1:0-1569 GCA_050738715.1 Steroidobacteraceae bacterium
CTTTGGAACGCTGAGAAACAGTCGGATACTGTCAAAACGGCCCTTACAAGGCGAATGTCGTGGGTTCGATCCCCTCAGCACCCACCAATCACAGTGGAGCGGTAGTTCAGTTGGTTAGAATACCGGCCTGTCACGCCGGGGGTCGCGGGTTCGAGTCCCGTCCGCTCCGCCACTCATAGAACATGCTACAAAACCTAGGCGATATTCTTAAGGGCCGCCGCTGGCTGGCTTTATTGGTGCTGATCCCGCTGGCACTGCTGTTCGGGCTGTGGGGCACGGCCGGTCTCGTCGACCTGAGCTTTGGCGCGCCCAAGTACGGCCTCAAGGTCAACGGCGAGGAAATTCCGACCGCGCAGATGCAGCAGGCCTGGCAGGAACGCCAGTCGCAATACCAGCAGCAGTTGAAGACCGATATCCCGCCGGCCGTGCGCGCGCAATTGCAGGACCAGCTGTTCGAGCAGTACACGCGCGAGACGCTGATGCGCCAACGAGCGAACGAGCGCGGCTACCGCACCGGCGATGATGTCGTCATGAATGCCTATCGCAACCAGACGGCGTTCCAGGTCGAAGGCAAGTTCAGCGACGAATCCGCCAAGATCGTGCTGGCGCAGAACGGACTGACGCCCGCGAGCTACGAGCAGCGTCTGCGCCGCGAGCTGCAGATCGGCCAGCTCGAACGAAGCCTGGAGGTCGGCGACTTCCAGACCCCGTCCGAACTGAAACGCGCCTTTGCGCTCGAGAATGAACAACGCGAGGTGCGCTACATCCTGTTGCCGGTCGCGCCCTACGCCGCCGCCGTCAAGGCGGATGACGCGCGCGCGAAGGCCTGGTACGACGCCCATGCCGATGAGTACCTCACGAAGGAATCCGTGCGCCTGCAGTACGCCGAGCTGCGGCTCGACACCGTGGCCGCGGCGTTGACCGTCAACCCGACCGATCTCGATGCCTGGTACCAGCAGAACCAGGCGCGCTATGTCGAGCCGGAGAAGCGCCGCGCGCACCACATCCTGATTGCCATCGGTGGCAGCAAGGATGCCGCGGCCGACGCGGCCGCGCTCGCCAAGGCGCAGCAGGTGCTGAAGGAACTGCGCGCCGGCGGCGATTTCGCCGCGCTCGCGAAGAAGTACTCGGACGATCCGGGCTCCGCGCGCGTGGGCGGCGACCTGGGCTGGGGGCTGCGCGGCGCCTACGTGCAGTCTTTTGCCGATAAATTGTTCGCCATGAAAGCAGGCGAAACGAGCGATCCGGTCAAGACGCAATACGGATACCACATCATCCGTCTCGATGAAGTGCAGCCCGAGCACGGCAAGACGCTCGCCGACGCGCGCGCACAGATCGAGGGCGACTTCCGCCGCGAGCGCGCCTCCGACATTTTCGGGGACCGGCAGGAACAACTGCAGCAAAAGATCGAGAGCGGCGGCGGCAATGACATCGCGGCGCTTGCCAAGGAATTCGGATTGACCATGGGAGAAGTGCCCGAATACACGCGTGGCGGTGGCGGAGCGCTGGGCGTCAACGCCGACCTGAGCAATGTCGTGTTCAGCGACTCCGTGCTGAAGGACCAACGCG
>JBOHZW010000301.1:0-8879 GCA_050738715.1 Steroidobacteraceae bacterium
CAATGGCGCTCGTACGAGTGCCCGCGCCGCCGTATGCGTATGCCGTATCTGCCGCTCGGCGCTCGGCGGACATCCGAACTGTCGCCGATAGCATTTCGAGAAATGCGGCGGCGACTGGAAGCCGCAGGCCGTCGTGATATCCATGATCGGCAT
Organism: Steroidobacteraceae bacterium; assembly: GCA_050738715.1. GTDB lineage: Bacteria > Pseudomonadota > Gammaproteobacteria > Steroidobacterales > Steroidobacteraceae > FEN-1191. The sequence goes on from JBOHZW010000301.1 coordinate 154, forward strand.
TGCCGTCTGCAGCAGCAGCTCGCGCGCGCGCCGCAGTCGCATCTGCAAGTAGTACTTCTTGGGCACGCAATCGAGATGACGTTTGAACAGCCGTTCGATCTGGCGGCGCGACAAACCAGTGTTCTTCGCAATCGCATCGAGCGCCATCGGCTTCTCGATGTGCTCCTCCATCAATTGCGCGACCTTGATCAGGCCGTCGTGACTCGCGCCGAGTTGCGCGCGCAGCGGCACGAACTGCTGGTCGCGGTCATTGCGGGCCCGATCGACGATGAACTGCTCGGCAATCAGCTGCGCGACGCGCGTGCCGAGCTTGCCCTTGACGAGGTGCAGCATCAGGTCGAGCGGAGCGATGCCGCCGGAAGCGGTGTAGCGGTCGCGGTCGATCGTAAACACCTGGTTGCTCAACATGACGCGCGGAAATTCCTCGCGCAGCGCCGAGAGATTCTCCCAATGGATCGTCGCGCGGTATGTGTCGAGGAGCCCGGCCCGCGCTAGCGCGTAGCCGCCGGTGCAGAGCGCGCCAATGCCGATGCGGCGTTCGTGGAATCTGCGCAGCGCGCGCAGCAGCGGCGCCGTGACACCCTCGCGCACATTGACGCCGCCGCAGACGAACAGGATCTCGACACGCGCCAGGCTTTCCAGCGGCACAGTGGGCGACAACGACATTCCATTGCTGGCCGTGACCGGCTCACCGTCGAGGCTGGCGATCGACCACTCGTAGGCAAGTTGGCCACTGATGCTGTTCGCCATGCGCAGCGGATCGATCGCGTTCGAGAGTGCGATCATCGAATACTGCGGCAGCGTCAGGAACGCGAAGTGGCTCTTGCGAAGGACCGGACCCGATTCCACGACTGCACCGTCCAATGGCGACTCACAACCTGTCGAATTACGACGGTATTCTTGTCCAAAAGCGACTAGGATGCAAACCTGTGCGTCTCGCCGCCTGCGAGGGGGCCGGAGGCGACAGGAACGGCGCAAACGGTCATCATTCCCGGCACAAGGAGACTTCTCAAGGATGCCCAGCAAGAGCCCCGAAGGCGTGAAACGCGGCTGGATCGTGCCAATCGGCGGCGCCGAGAACAAGGAAAACGACCGCCAGATCCTCGAGCGCTTCGTGCGCGTATCCGGTGGGCAGGACGCCAACATCGTCGTCATCCCGACCGCCAGCCGCATGCACGAGACCGGACCGCGCTACGAAAAGCTGTTCACGCAACTGGGCGCGGCCCATGTCGCAACGATGGATTTCGACACGCGGCGCGACTGCCAGGAAGCGGGCCGCCTGCGCCGGCTAGAGGAAGCGAGCGGCATTTTTTTCACCGGCGGCAACCAGCTGCGCCTGACCACGCTACTGGGCGGTACGCCGGTCGCGAAGCTGATCCGCGCGCGCAACGCCAGTGGCGTCGCCGTCGGCGGCACCAGCGCCGGCGCGAGCATCCTCAGCGAGCACATGATCGCCTTCGGCGATGAAGGATCCGCGGTGATTTCGGGCAGCGTGCGGCTTGCGCCGGGATTGGGCCTCACCAACCGCTTCATCATTGACCAGCACTTCAGGCAGCGCGATCGGCTGGGAAGATTGATAACGGCGCTTGCGTACAACCCATTCGCCATCGGAATAGGCCTCGATGAAGACACCGGCGCGTTCATCGGGCCGGATGAAACCATCGAAGTCGAGGGGAGCGGTGGCGTCACGGTGGTCGATGCCTCCGAGGTGACGTACTCCTCGATCAGCGAAGTGTCAGAGGGCCAACCGGTTTGCATGCTGGGGCTGCGCGTGCATATCCTCACGGCAGGCGCGACATTCAACCTGAATACGCGGCTCGCGCAGGCGGCCGGACTGGCACACGCAAAAGAATAAGATTAGGAGCCGGAAATCGTGCGCATCCTGGATCGATCCGTTTATGTCGGGCCCTCGCTGTATGCGCATTTTCCGGTCATCCGGCTGGAACTCGACCTCGGTGAGCTCGAGGCCTGGCCGACCGCGCGCTTAGGGCCCGGCTACATCGACGCACTGGCCGCAGCGCTACCTGGACTTGCCGAGCACGGCTGCTCGTACCGAGAGCCTGGCGGCTTCTATCGCCGCATGCGCGAAGACGAAGGCACCTGGCTGGGGCACGTGCTGGAGCACGTTGCGATTGAATTGCAGAACATGGCCGGCGAGGAAGTCACCTTCGGCAAGACGCGCAGTGCCGGCGCGCCGGGCGTGTACACCGTCGTCTACGAATACGAGCAGCGCGATGAGGGCATCGCTGCCGGTGAACTGGGCTTGCGGCTCCTGTGCTCGCTGCTGCCGGACGCGATCCGCCCTGCCGGCTCGGTGCCTGAGGGATGGAGCTGGCCTACAGCGCGCGATGAATTCATCCGCTTCGCTCAGCGCCGCGCGCTGGGGCCGTCGACTGCCTCGTTGGTGCGCGCGGCAAAGGATCGCGGCATCCCTTGGCTGCGGTTAAACGACCAGTCGTTGGTGCAACTCGGGCACGGACGCTTCCAGCAACGCATCCAGGCGACTGTCACCGGCCGCACGCCGCACATCGCCGTCGAACTGGCGAGCGACAAGGAAGAGACCAACAAGATCCTCGCGACATTGGGATTGCCGGTGCCCAAGCAGGAACTCGTGCAGAGCGAAGCGCAGGCCGTGCGCGCCGCGCAGCGCATCGGTTTCCCGTGTGTGACCAAACCCTACAACGGCAATCACGGCCGTGGCATCTCGATCCGCCTGATGACCGATGCCGAGGTCGCGCACGGTTTTCTCGTCGCGCGCGAACACTCGCGTTCGGTGATCGTCGAGACCTTCCTCGAGGGCGATGATCACCGTCTGCTGGTCGTCAACGGCGAACTGGTCGCGGCCACGCGTCGCACGCCTGGACATGTCGTCGGCGATGGCACGCATGACATCACGGCGCTGGTCGAGATCGTCAACCTGGATCCGCGCCGCGGCGTCGGCCACGAAAAGGTGCTGACGCGCCTCGAGCTCGATGCGCAGGCGCAGAAGATGATGGAACGCGTCGGGCTGAGCGCCGCTTCGATTCCGGCCGAAGGCCAGGTCGTGTTCCTGCGCTCGACGGCCAATCTATCCACCGGCGGCACCGCGACCGATGTCACCGATGTCATCCATCCGGACAATCGCGAGATGGCCGAGCGCGCGGTGCGCGCCATCGGCCTCGATGTCGGCGGCGTCGATTTCCTGTCAATGAACATCACCGAGAGCTACCGCAAGATTGGCGGCGGGATCTGCGAAGTCAACGCCGCACCCGGTTTCCGCATGCACGTGGCGCCGAGCGAAGGCACGCCGCGCGAGGTCGCCAAGCCGGTCATCGAGATGCTGTTCCCGCCGGGCATGGCTTCGAAGGTGCCGATTGCCGCGGTCACCGGCACAAACGGCAAGACCACGACCGCGCGCATGCTCGCGCACATCACGAAGATGGCGGGATTCACGCCGGGCCTGACGACGACGGATGGCGTATACATCAACGGCCAGCGCACCGTTCAGGGTGACATGACAGGACCGGTGTCGGCGCGCATGGTGCTCGCCGATCCGCAGATCGACATCGCGGTGCTCGAGACCGCACGCGGCGGATTGCTGCGCGCCGGCATGGGCGTCAACGAGGTCAATGTCGGCGCCGTACTCAACGTGCAGGCCGACCACTTGGGGTTGAAGGGCATCGAGACGCTCGAGCAACTCGCCGAGGTCAAGCGCGTCGTGGTCGAAGTCGCCACGGACTGCGCCGTGCTCAATGCCGATGATCCGCTGGTGCTGAAGATGTCCGGCTACACCGAAGCCAAGAATATCTGCTACGTGACGGTGAACCCGCACCACACGCTGGTGCGCGAGCACATTCGTGCCAGCGGTCGCGCCTGTGCGCTCGAGGCCGGCGTCAACGGCCAGATGATCGCGCTCTACGATCGCGGCAGTCACATTCCGCTGTTATGGACGCACCTCATTCCCGCGACGCTCGAAGGACGCGCGATGCACAACGTGCAGAACGCGATGTTCGCTGCGGCGATGGCGTTCTCGCTCGGCATCAAGCTCGACGCGATCCGCCAGGGATTGCGCACCTTCGATTCGACGTTCTTCCAGGCGCCGGGGCGCATGAACGTGTTCAACGAACACCCGTTCAAGGTGCTGTTCGACTACGGCCACAACGCGCACGCCGTGGCCGCGATGGCCAGCCTGGCGCAGCAGCTCGACGTGGCCGGCCGCCGCATCGTCGTGCTCGCGGGTCCCGGCGATCGGCGCGACGAAGACCTCGTCGCCATTGCCCAGGCCGTCGCTGGACGGTTCGACCACTACATCTGCAGGCGCGATGACAACCTGCGCGATCGCGCGCCAGACGAGGTGCCGCAGATCATGGTGAAGGCGCTGCAGGCAGCCGGTGTTTCCGCGCCTGCGATTTCGATGATCCCGGATGAACAGGAGGCTATTGACGCGGCCCTGCAGATGGGCGCGCCTGGTGACCTGGTGCTGATCTTTGCCGACGCACTGGTCCGCTCATGGAAACAGATCACGAAATTCAGGCCCGCCGGAGCGCCGGCGCCGCGCGCGAGCCAGTTCGCCGCCAGCCTCGCCGATGATCCCGCGCCCGGATTGGCGGGCGCACCGTCCGCTACGGCGGCCGCAGCCCATGCGCCTGGTGGATTCGCGTCGACGGCGCGCGCCGGCGAATCCCACGCGGCCGAGCTGGGTCTCGAGGGATTGATTCGCGATGAGCGCGGCGTACGCCTGGCGCCGGAGACCGAAGACTGAAGCCCGCAGCCGCGCTGCCATACACCGATTCGCGCCGGCTGACCGGCGCCAATCTGTTCTTCGCGCACACCGGCGCCGTGCTCGAGGCTGTTGGCATTCCCGTCGACGAAGTCCTGCTAGCGGGCTGGCGCGAGCGCGTCGGTCGTGCACGCTCGCGGCTGGGATGGCGCGACAGTGCGCTCGTCGCTCGGGTGCACGCGGGCGGCGCTTCGCTGGCGCTCGCCGCGCCTTGCGACCAGTTGTTCGTCGCCACCGAAGTCAACGAATGGGCGCTGTGCGCCACGCTGCAACAACGCGACGCGGCGCACTGGACGGATCTGCCTGCGGCGATGCTCGTCGGGGCGCTCGAAGACGCGGCAGATCCTGCCACTGTCGTGCCGCCCGTGCTCGAGGAGCATGCTGCGATGGCGCGCCTCACACTGCTCGCCGCGCGCGAAGCGCGGCCCGCGCTGGTCTCGCTGCTCGCTGCGAGCGCCCGTCACGCCCTGCCTCATCTGCTCGATGACGATGCGCTGACGCTGGGGGCCGGCGCGGGCGCGCGCACGTATCCGCTGGATGCGCTACCCGCACCGGAGGCAGTGCCATGGCAGGACCTGCACGGTATTCCAACTGCCGTCGTCACCGGTTCGAACGGCAAGACGACGACGGTGCGATTGCTGGCCGCTTGCGCGCGCGCGCACGGTTGGCGCGCGGGCTACAACTGCACCGACGGCGTGTTCATCGGCGACGAGCCGGTGGCGAGTGGTGATTATTCCGGGCCGGCCGGCACGCGCCGGGTGATGCGCGATTCGCGCACCGAGGCGGCCGTCCTGGAAACCGCGCGCGGCGGCATCCTGCGGCGGGGCATCGCCGTGTCTCGCGCTGATGTCGCGATCGTCACCAACGTCAGCACCGATCATTTTGGCGAATACGGCATCGACGATCTTGGCGGCCTCGCGGATGCCAAGCTGACCGTCGCCGCGCTGCTCGATTCGAATGGTGTGCTCGTGCTAAACGCCGACGACAAACTGCTGCGCGAGAAAGCGGCGGAGTTGCCGCGACGCCTCGGGTCGCCTTGCATGCCGAGGCTCGCGTGGTTTGCGCTGGATGCCGATGCGCCTGCGCTGCGCGCCTGGCGCGAACGTGGCGCGAGCACGGCCGGCGTGCGCGCCGGCCGAATGATCATGGAAACGGGCGGCGCGCAGCACGATCTTGGGCCCATCGCTCCCATGCCGCTCGCGATTGGTGGGACCGCGGCCTACAACATCGCCAATCTGGCCGCCGCTTCGCTGGCGGCGCAGGCGCTCGGCATTGCGCCGGCGACCATCGCAAAAGTGTTCGCGCAGTTCGGCGCGAATCCCGGCGACAACCCGGGCCGGATGATGCGTTTCGATCTCGGCGGCGTGCAGGTACTGATGGACTACGCGCACAATCCTGAGGGACTGCGCGGATTTCTCGGCGTCGCGCAGCAACTGCGTGGGCCGGGCGGCCGGCTCGCCGTGCTGCTCGGCCACGCCGGCAACCGGCGCGATGAAGATATCGAACAGGTGTCGCAGGTCGTCGCGGAATTCCAGCCGGAACTCGTGGTCGTCAAGGAAATCGCGACGCATTTGCGCGGCCGCGAGCCGGGCGAGCTTCCGCGGCTGATTCGCAGCGCCTTGCTGCGCGCCGACGTGCCGGCTCACGCGATCGAAATGCGCGACAGCGAACCGGCGGCGGCCGCGTGCGCGCTCGACTGGGCGCGCCCAGGTGATGTGGTGGGCTTGCTGGTGCACGCGCCCGCCGGCCGCGCCGAGGTGCTGGCCATGCTCGAAGCGCGAATGCAGGGGACCGCGCCAGCGGTATGAGCCGCGCGTCGGCGGCATGAGCCGCGTGCACGGCGCCTTCAGGTGTTCGGACGCTCACCGCGCAGCAGTTGCGCCAGCCCCGCTTCATCGAGCACCGGGATGCCCAGTTCGCGCGCGCGCTTGAGCTTCGAGCCCGCCTCGGCGCCCGCCACGACGTAGCTGGTTCGCTTGGATACCGAAGCGCCGAGCTTCGCGCCGAGCGCCTGCAATGCCTCGCCAGCCTGCTCACGCGTCATCGAATCGAGCGTGCCGGTCAGCACCACGGTCAGCCCATCCAGCGCGCCGGCCGCGCGCGGTGCCGGCGGACCTTCAGGCCATTGAAGTCCCGCCGCCAGTAGCCGGTCGATGATGGCTCGGTTCGCATCGCTCGCGAAGAATGCGTGCACGTGCGCCGCGATGACCGGGCCGACGTCCTGCACCTCGAGGATGTGCTCGGTGCTCGCCGCGCGCAACCCCGCCAGCGTGCCGAATTGCGCGGCCAGCGCTGCGGCGGTCGCCTCGCCGACGTCGCGAATGCCCAGACCAAGCAGGAAACGCGGCAGCGTCGTGCGTTTGCTGTGCTCGAGCGCTTCGATCACGTTGGCCGCGGATTTTTCGCCCATGCGCTCGAGTTCGGCAAGTGTCTCGAGCTTCAGGTCGTAGAAATCGGCCGGCGTCGCGATCATGCCGCGCTCGACCAGCTGGTCGATGAGCTTCTCGCCCATGCCTTCGATATCGAGCGCGCGGCGGCTTGCGAAGTGCCGCAGGGCTTCCTTGCGCTGCGCGGCACACACGAATCCGCCGGTGCAGCGCGCGGCGGCCTCACCCGCTTCGCGCAGTACCGGCGAGCCGCACACCGGGCACTTGGGCGGCATCTCGATGCGGCGCGAATCAGCGGGACGCCGATCAGGGAGCGAGCGGACCAGCTCCGGGATCACATCGCCTGCGCGGCGTATGACGACGGTATCGCCGATGCGCAGGTCCTTGCGTTCGATCTCATCCATGTTGTGCAGCGTCGCGTTCGTGACGGTTGCGCCGCCGACCATGACAGGCACGAGCCGGGCCACGGGCGTCAGCGTGCCGGTGCGGCCGACCTGGAATTCCACGTCGCGCAGCGTCGTCAGCGCTTCATCGGCCGGAAACTTGTGCGCCACCGCCCAGCGTGGCGCGCGGCTGACCTGCCCGAGCTTGTCCTGGTCCGCACGCCGATTGACTTTGTAGACCACTCCATCAATCTGGTATTTCAGCGTTTCGCGCCGCGCGGCGAGCGCACGGTAGTATTGCAGGCAGCCCTGGGCCCCCACGACCACCTGCGTTTCAGGATTAGTGCGCAATCCCCAGTCGTTGAATTGCTGTAGCAGTGCCCGCTGCGTCGCAGGCTCCGCGGTGCCGCGCCATTCGCCAGCGCCATAGAAATAAACCGCGAGCGGTCGCTTCGCCGTGACGGCCGGATCGAGCTGCCGCAACGCGCCCGCCGCAGCATTGCGCGGATTGACGAACAGCTTTCCGCCCGCCTCGCTCGCCTCGGCGTTCAGCCGCCGGAAGCCTGCGAAGGGCATGTACACCTCGCCGCGGATCTCGAGCGCATCGGGCGCGTCGCCCGTCAGCCGCAATGGGATCGCGCGAATCGTGCGCGCGTTGGCGCTCACGTCCTCGCCGACCGAGCCATCGCCGCGCGTCGCCGCGCGCGCAAATATGCCGCGCTCGTAGCGCACCGAGATCGCCAGGCCATCGAGCTTGGGCTCGGCGCAGTATTCCACGTCGGCCGCAGTGCCGAGTCGCTCGCGAACGCGCCGGTCGAATTCCGCGACGTCGTCATCGGCGAAGGCATTGTCGAGCGACAGCATGGGCGCGCCGTGCCGCACCTCATCGAACTCGGCGTTAGGCGCGCCGCTGACGCGTTGCGTCGGCGAATCAGCGGTCAGCAGTTCAGGGTGCGCAGCCTCGAGCTCGCGCAATTCGCGCATCAAGCGGTCGTATTCGGAGTCCGGCACTTCCGGATCGTCGAGCACGTAGTAGCGGTGGTCGTGGCGTGCCAGCTGCTCGCGTAGCGCGGCCACGCGTGCCGCGGCTTTTCCCGTTCCGCCGCTCAATCGGCAGGGCCCGCAGCGGCGGGCCCTGCGCCAGCCGGAGCTTTTGCGGCGTCGCCGGTTGCGGCGGCGCCAGCGCTTGCGCCAGGC